>SXOY01000269.1 GCA_005776545.1 Planctomycetia bacterium
GCATGAATTGGTCCGAAGGCAGTTCTCTCACGACGCGACCTTTTTCGAGCAGGACCACTCTGCTGGCAAGCGTGGTGACCTCATCAAGTCTGTGTGAGGCAAACAACATGGAGCGACCGGAGTGGGATAGTTTTGACAAGAGAGAGACAAATTCATCACGCCCGCACGCATCCAGGCTTGCGGTGACTTCATCGAGAACGAGTATCGGGGGATCGCCCAGAAGGGCGACTGCGAGGGCGAGCCGCTGCTTCATGCCTCCGGAAAGTTCACGCACTCTCTTGTGTCCGTGGCCACCGAGGCCAACGCTTTCGAGCACGGATTCTCGGTTGGTTTTCTCAATGCCTTTCAAGGTGGCAAAAAAGTCGATCGCGGCGGCGACTCCCAAATCATCGTAAAACCCGAGTTCCTGCGGCACATAGCCGATGAGGCTGCGAGCGAGCTTTCCCTGGCGAGCGACATCAAAATCGCCTACGTTGATTTGTCCCTGATAATGCAGCAATCCAAGAACACATCGGATGAGGGTTGTTTTCCCGGCGCCGTTGCCGCCCCAAAGCGCGACTGATTCACCTGGTGCAATTGTGAGCGATACGGAGTCAACTGCGACGGCTTTGCCGAAGCGTTTGGAGAGGGAGTCAATGCGAATCATGCCGCGCCTCCTGTAATTGGTGTGAGATTGGCACGTAACCGGCGACGCGGCAGATAGACAGGGAGTGCGATGGCGAGGACGCACATGCCGATACCGGTAAGGCCAAGTCCTGCGCGAGTGAGCGCTCCAGAGTTTGTATCTTGTTGTTTGATCGATGACATGGTCACTGGAGTCATGAGCGGACACTCGTCGACGAATTTGGGTTCGGGCCTGATCGCGGGGAGCGCACGACCGACGAATTCGATGGCTTGTTGTGCGGGACTAAAGAGGAGAATGCGGAGCTTGGGCTCTTTGTCGAGCATGTTCTCGAAGAGAGTGTTTGATTCGTGCACGTAGTCGCCAATGCCATCCTGGTTCTGGTCATACCCGATGTAGTCGCTCCAGAAATTCCCGCGATTGTCTTTTTCAAAGGCATTGCCGACAAGAGTTCCACGTCCTTGTACGGATACTTGTTCGACGTTGTCGATGAAATTATTGTCCCAGAGCGTGTTTCCTTTTACTCCAGTCAGGAGAGTGACCCCAATGTCGTTGTATGCAAGTGTGTTGCGAGTGATCTCTGCTGGGAACTTGGTTGTGAAAGGCGACCCGTCCAGGTAGATTCCTACTCGGTTTCCGGCAAGCGTGTTTTCCTCGATACTAAACTGGTCGACCTCTTTCAATCCAATTCCGTAGCCGCTGGGGCCGCGATTTCGAAGGAGGCGGTTCCTGATGAGTTTCACGCCCTTGCTATACATCAGGTAGATACCAACTGAGTTCGCGGAAAGCTCATTGTTTTCCAGCGTCACGGAGTTGCTATACATCAGATGGAGTCCATATCGGCATCTGAGACTGGTGTTGTTGCGGACTATGACGCCTTGCGAATACCATAGGATTGCGTCGCGTCCATCATGGATCGTGTTGCCTTCGACCACCACGCGATCGGATCGCCAGAGACGCAGGCCATCACCGCGGCGGGCGATGTCCAGCGATTTTCCGCCGATCTGGTTGTTACGAATGACGCTGTCGGGCGCTTCGCGAAGATCAATACCAAAGAGGATGTCTTCGAGTACGTTGTCTTGAATTGTTGCGCCGGGAGCGAGAACGCGGATGGCTGCGTTTTCTTTGTCAAGGTCAATACCGGTGTCACGGATGGTGAAGCCACGAAGTTCGACGTTTGGAGCGGTGATCTCGATAATGTCGCCATTGCCGCCACCATCGATTACGGTGCGACCGAGTCCAATGAGTTTAATGCTCTTATTGATTCGAACATGCTCGGAGTACTCGCCGGGGCCGATGGTGATGGTGTCGCCGTCATGAGCTGCGGCGATCTTGCGAGCAATCTCCCCGATAGGCTGCGACGGAAGTGGTGAGGAGGGCGCATTCTGAGGGGAGAGAGCTCCAGGGGTACCTGTTGCAAGTGATGCGAAGATGGTAAGTAAGAGGAGCATTGGTTCACCGTGCGGGGCGTGCACCGACGGTTGCTTCAAACAGTGGCCGATAGGCTCTGCGGTGGAAGACGAGGGCGACGATAATGAGAATTGAACATGCAACCGCAAGCCAGAGGCCCATGCCAGCGCTTGCATAGGTTTTGAACTGGCCTATGCCGCCTTCACCGAGAATCGTGGGGGTAAATGGTTTGACCGCTGCGGAGAGTGGTGCGGCAGGGTCCAGGTTTTGACCGAATGCCCGCAACCAGAATTGGAGATCTACAAGAAAGCCGAGAGGAAATCCAACTGCGGGAATGACAAGGAGTACCGCCCACTTACTGTGAATGAACGCCGCGCCTTCGATGAGAAGGAACATTGCGACAATGAGCCAGACTGAGAGTGCTCGTTCATGTTGAGCCGCCTGTTCAAGCGGTTTCATACCGATGTAGTGGTTCAGCCCGTTGATTTCCTTGACATCACCCTCGAGGTGGTTTACGTATGCGGTTACATAGAGGCCGTTGGGGTACTGCGGGGCTTCGAGTTCCATGTGCCAATAGGGGACAAAGATGGAAGTCAGCAGCAAGACACGCGCAATGATGAGCACAATGGTCGGAGTCACGTAGCGCCAAGGACGCTGCCGCATTTCTTCGGGGGGAATGCGCGGGCCAAGAAGATGTTCAGCGAATCGAGACATGTGTGTTCCTCGTGAAGTCTCAATGAGTGATCGAACCGGTGGGAGGCAATCACCGGAGCAATGCGTTAACACTGCTCCGGTGCAATGGAAGGAAATGGACTACTTTGAAGTGGTGCTTACGGGCGTGCCGTTGGCTGGAGCGGCAGCATTTGGTGCGGTTTTGGGTTTGATGTGGAGGTAACCCATCATTTCAAGATGGAGCGCGGAGCAGAACTCGGTGCAGTAGAAGGGGTATGTCCCTGAGTGGTTGGCGACGAATGTGAATTCGGTGAATTCGCCGGGTTCGAGGCTGAGGTTGATGTTGTAGCCACCGATGCAGAAGCCGTGTGTTGCATCCTGTGTGGATTCAATGGCCGTGATGCGCCATGTGACATGATCGCCTTCTTCGATCATGACGTGTTCAGGAGTAAAGTGGCTGCGAATGGCGGTCATGTTGATGGTGACCTTGTTGCCGGATCGGACCACGCCTTCGCTGCCTTGTTTGGGTGCATTGGGATCAAGTGCTTGAGTGTGTGGATTCCATCCGACTTCCGGGTAGACCAGGAATGGTTTGAGTTTGTCTGCTTTGATCATCTGGCAGTAGTGTGGTTCGCCAACGCCCAAGGGCATGTCGTAGACCACCGGCATCGCAGTTCCCGTACCGGCGATATCAACAAGCTGGAAATTCTGCGGGAGCAGTGGGCCAGTGGGGTAGAAGCGATCGACAGACCACTTGTTCATGGCAATGAGGAACTTGCCGTCTGGTGATGCAGAATCGCCTTCTGCGGCACAAAGGTGTCCAATGTTGTATTGAACAGAAGTCTTAGTGACAAGCTTCCATGGTTGCTCAGCGTGGAGTTTGGCGTATTCGCCACCCAGGCTCCAACGAGCCACTGCAGAATCAAGGAAGAGAGATGTGTATGCGTAGCCCTGGTTGTCAAACTGGGTATGCAAGGGGCCAAGGCCAAGTTCGACCTGTGCTTCTACGACGCTGTCGAAATCGAGGATGGGAACGCCATATTCGTCCTTGCCGGAGTATTTCTTGTCAGCGATTGCTTTCTTAAGCTTATCTGCACCATAGACGGTGACGTGTGGATCGAGCTTGCCCGCAACGACAATGAACTGGCCGTTTGGCGTCACGTCGACACCGTGTGGGCTCTTGGGTTCAGGAGCAAAGCAGAGAACGCCTTCGCTGACGCTGGTCGCAATCTTGAGTACCGGGAAACCGTTGATTTTCTCGGCTTTTCCAGCCTTGAAGGCAGCAGCAGCTTTTTTCCAGTCGATGATGTGGAGGTAGTCGGTGTCACGTTGGCTGGCACCGGCTTCGAATGGAGGCTTGCCGCTTTCTACGCCACCAGTTGCCATTTCGACGTTGAACGAATTTACAAAGACAAAGCCGTCGCACGCGGCTTTGCCGGCATCGGCAAGGTCTTGCCAGTATGGTGGGAGTTCGAGGGCAAACGAGTTGGCTTCATCGATGCGGCCCTTGGTCCGATCGAACTTCCAGAAAGTCACCATGCCGCGATAAGACTTTTTGTAATCTTCTGGCAGGGCGTATCCGTAACCAAGGACTGTTGCGTATTGGCCGCCTTCAACGATGTAATCGGTGTCGGGGGTGACAAACGATGCCCCGTGATCACTGATTGTCAGTGGGTTTTTTACAATCTGCTTGGTTTCAAAATCGCGCAAGTCAATAACGGCAACGCGTGCGTTGGCCTTATCCCCGATGAACAGGAATTGCCCGTCGTATTCGCCCTTGGTTTCAGAGAGTGCGGGGTGATGGGTGTCGCCCCATTCAACTGGAGTGTTGTTGATTTTGAGGTGTTCGCGAATTGGGTCGTTTTCGCCTGAGAATCCGTAGCCCTGCCAGGATTCTGGTGTGAAGACTGAGATCGAGCGGAGAAGCCGCATTGATGGGACGCCGATCACGAAAACCTGACCGCTTTGGCCGCCTGATGAGAAAAGAAGATATTCATCGTGTCTGCCGCTGGGTGTATAAGTCTTGGCGGCAGAGAGCAGATCGTCAACGTTGAGCTGACGATCGTTGGCAAGTTTGGTCAACTCTGCGATTTGCGCTGGAGTCAACTCGATCGGTTTGACCTCTTTGGTCGCGCGGCGACGGCTCTCTTTCTTGACCGGTTGGTCTTGTGCGAAAGCAGGTGCCGCACCGAGTGGGCCGGCGGAAGTGAAGGCAAGCCCCGCAATGAGCGAAAGCGCCAACACATTACCAGAAAGCCGACGATTCAGACGATTCATGAAACGCTCCTCTGAAAGGGCCGTGTTTGGCGATGTGTGGTCGCGTACGCACGGCTTGGGGTTATTGCGTTGCTCCGGCATGTTTCTGGAGCGAGCGCATGTAAGAAATAATGTCTAATAGGTCGTCATCACTCAGCGCAGGGTTTCCGCCGCGTGGAGGCATACTTATCTTGCTGGTGTTTGCTGGATCGCCAGGATCGCGACCGCGCTTGATGAACGCAAGAAGGCCATCATCATCAAGCTTGCGGCAGAAATCACTTGTAACAAGGTCTTTTCCAAGGTTCTTGAGTCCTCGT
Organism: Planctomycetia bacterium; assembly: GCA_005776545.1. Next base: position 5,278 of record SXOY01000269.1, read on the forward strand.
GCCTCTTTTCCATGGCATGCGGCACACGTGGCACTAAAGAGCTTGGTGCCGTGAGCGATGTATTCCGCTAGCTCAGCATCACCACCGGCGGCAGCTAGTGCAAGTGCTTTTTCTGCGTCAGTTGTCGGCGCAAGAGGAGCAGCGGCAAATGCTGACGCTGGGAGCGGAGGCATTCGGCGTGGGTCTTGAAGTGCACGCACCCAAATCACCAAGTGTTCAAGATCCGTATCCGTGAGTTCCGGATGGCCACCCTTAGGCGGCATCGGAACCTTAGATGTGTTCATGGGGTCGTCGTATGAGCGGCCTTTTGCAAGAAACGCTGAGAATTGAGTGTCGTCCAGAGTGGCCACAAACCAACTCTTAGTAAGGTCTCTGCCCAGCCCCTCAACACCAGTTCCATCTGCCTTATGACATGCGACGCAGTTACTTTCAAAGAGGCGCTTCCCTGAAATGCTCTTGTCCAAGTCGAGCTGCTCTTTGGCTGGAGAAGAAACCAAGCGTGTGTGCGATTCGAATCGTTCTTGAATTGCGGTTGCCGCCGTTCGCTTAGCGGTGATGCCCTCGCTGATGAGATACGAACCCATGGCAAGCATGGGAATACTTAGAACACATCCGAAGATTAGTGATTGGGTAAACTCGCGAAATCCACTATCTGGCGAGAGTTTCCAAGTGTTGACAAATCGGTTGGCATCGCTCGGTGTGTTTGTTACTTTGGTCATGGTTCAGTTCCGTCAGATAAATTCTCCACCAAATACATATCGAATAGATCTGGAGATCAAGGTAAAGATATCGAGCATATTGATGAAATTCAACATCTCATTCGAAAGAATCCCAGAAACGCTCATTTGCTTGGAATGTTAGCTATTTGTTTGGTGAAAACTGCAGGTACTTGGTCTCTTTCAGCGACTCATGTCTGCTTCGAGCGCCAATGCATCAGCCTCACGTCCATTGGCCCGGAGGATTTGCGCACCCAATGAAGTCAGTTCGAGTCTCGCGATCGGCCGCACCTCCGCACACCGTTTCAGTTCAGTGACAGCTTCATCAACTCGCTGAAGGGCGGCAAGTGCAAGCGCAAAGTCGCGAGAAATGGTTGGTTCGCGAGGGGCGATCCGAGCCGCTTCTTGAAGTTGAGCAATCGCCTCGGGCTGGCGGCCAGTGACAAACAAGACACGGGCCAGCCCAGCGCGTGAGAGCGCATCGGTTGGGCGTTCTGCCAAGCGGGCAAGGTATTGCTGTTCGGCTTCTCCTGCGCGGCCTGACTCCATCTGCATTGTCGCGAGCAGCTCTCTTGATTGTGAAAAAGTCGGCTTGGTCTTCAGGACCGATTGGAGTATCGAGCGTGCTCGATCTGAATCCCCGATGCGTCGGAGTAAGAGTGCAAGCTCGGCAATGGTGTTATCAGTTGCCTGGCCGCTGTGGCGAAGCAACTCGAGTTCTGCGATAGCAGCATGGGGATCGCCAAGCACCAAATGGAGCCAAGAGACTCTTACCAAGACTTCGGGGGTGTTTGCAAAGCCAATCCCGCGCACATCGTCTCGCCAACATGATCCGGCCAGTCGGTATAGTCTCAGTGATATTTGAGCATTGTTGCGATCTGTTGTACTTATTCCCTGCTGAGTAAGTGCGTTGTCGAAGGAGACATTCACCTGATTATCGAAGTGCTCGGCTCGCAGAATCAGGATTCGGACCGCCGCCGATTGAATCAGCAGTAAGCCAACCAAGGTAACAACACCGAGAAAAAGGTGACCCGAACGGGTAAGCTGGCTTGATCGCCGGAGTTGTGCGCGGGCAAAGGTGACATCGGGTCTTTGCCGCAGGCATAGGGTTTTCCAGCCCAAATAAGCAATGATGATCGCAAGCGGAGTTGCCATGAGGAGCGGCAGTTGCTGGTAGAGTCCGCGAAGAATGAAAAAGGAAACAACAAAGAGACTCAAGCACAGCAGTTCTTCAGGCCAAGAGAGGTCGTATCGAGCTGATTTGGAACCGTGCGCGGCGATAATGGCAGGTTTGCCGACCGATAGGCTGAGGGCTTTGTGTGGACATGCTCCGATGCAGTCGAAAGAGCGGATGCAGTTGCGATCGATCACTGAACCGTGAAGTCTGATCTCGTCGTGTACTCGTACACCGGTACTGCAGGCAGCGGTACAGAGTCCGCACTGGTCGCATTTGGATGGGTCTACCGTGACTCGGCCAATTGCCAGTTGTTCAGCGGGCAGGAGGAATCCACCATATGGACACGCGTAGCGGCAAAGACCTCGTGCACCAAGAAAATAGACTGTGAGGAATCCGCACACAATCAAGAACGGGATTCCTACCCAGAGTGAGGGGAGTCCGTCCCATAGTCGGTCGGTTGTGAGGTTGAAGCTAAAGCCGGGAAATGGTCCTGAGGAGAAATTGGCAGCGATTTCCGGGAAGGCAGGTTTGAGTGCCGGACCTAAGACCAGTCGCTTGAATGTCGGCCAGAGGAACATATAGAGCGCAAGCGCGAACGGAACGAAGCCCAGGAGTCTGGAGCGAAACAGGTGTGGACGAACACCTGTTTTGCGAAGGATCCAGGTGGAAAAGTCCTGAAGTGCGCCGATGTGGCAAACCCATCCACACATGAATCTGCCGAGAAGCGCTGTAACGAGAATGGAGGTGGCAAAGAGGATCGCGCCGGGATTTATTTCACCTAGCTCAAGGGTCTGCATGGTGTCGGAGAGGACAAATCGGCCAATTGATTTGCCGGTAATCCACCAATGAAGGATGTGCCCTGCCATGAGAAGGTGCACGCCGATAAGAGCGGCCGCCCGCCAATGCGAAATCCAAGAGCGGCGGGGCACAGGTCGAGTACGCGCTGTACGAACGACGGGCAGCGAGATTCGCTTACCCTCCGGTTCTTGAGCGAACTGTGTGTGTGGGGTCGGCATCTTAAATAAGGACAAGAGAGTCCTTTATTATGGTATACAAGCGGGAAAAGTGCAACTGTACTTACGGAAAAGTAATAAGCCGGGTGCTCTTAATAACAATCAGTTTTCGGAATTCTGGATATCGGCAGTGGTTTGAGTACTCAATTTCTCAAAAATGAAAATATCAAATACGTGAAAAATTTACCTTGCATAAATGCGCCAGCAAGGTATTATAGATAAAAAGGTCCGGAATTATGACCCTCAAAATACGGAGAACGAAAGATGTCGATGTTGCAAGCACTTCGTGAACGGCGGCGAACCCTAATTTACTCGGGCGTAGTTATTACGGCTTTCGCTTGTGTTGCGATGGCATCGATTATTGACCTGACAATGAACGATTTTTTTCTCCCCGGAACTCAAGTGGGAGAAGTTGGTTCATCTGTGATTTACACATCAGACAACTGCCGCATGTGTCATGATGGAATCAACAACGAAACAGACCCTGGTTCAACATGGTCGGGAAGCCTCATGGGGCAGGCGGGTCGCGACCCGCTGTTCTTCGCACAGATGTCGACTGCGAATCAGGATGTTGCAAATGCAGGTAATTACTGCATGCGCTGCCATGTTCCGATGTCATTTGTGACTGGTCACGCCAATCAGACCCTTGGCGACACGCTTGACGCGACCGATAAGGACGGTGTTTCCTGCCATTTCTGTCACTCAATGGTGGATCCGATTTATCGTGCGGGTATCTCGCCTCCAGAAGATCAGGCGATTCTCGCAGGCCTCACCTCCGGTCCTCCGGGGTTTTACGGTGATGCGATGTTTGTGCTCGATCCTACTGGGGCACGGCGTGGGCCGCGTCATGATACCACTCCGCCGCACGAGATGATCCAATCGGAATTCCACAAGTCTGCGAATTTCTGTGGAACTTGTCACGAAGTTGGAAATGTCGCAGTCTCACGCAATTCCAATGGTACGTATCGGTATAACGCGATTGATGCGCCGACGCACACTCCAAATCCAGATGATCAATTCCCGCTTGAACGGACCTTCTCAGAATGGAAACTCAGTGCGTTTGCCAATGGCGGAGTTGATATGGGTGGGCGGTTTGGTGGCGTTAATGCCAGCGTTGTGTCGTCGTGCCAGGATTGCCATATGCCGCGTGTTGAGGGAATGGCATGCATTTTCGGCCCAAATCGGACCGATATGCGGTCGCATGAATTTGCAGGGGCTTCGGCACAGGTCTTGGATCTCATTGCAAAATACACAACGAATGATCCGGCCGTTGACCAAGCTGCGATTGCTCGCGGAAGAGCAGCCGCGGTATCGATGCTTGAACGCGCAGCAACAATTGACGTAGAGCAGCAGAGCACGCAGCTCCGCGTGCGACTGATCAATCAAAGTGGTCACAAACTTCCGACAGGACACATCGAGGGTCGGCGTGTGTGGGTCAACGTCAAGTTCTTTGATGCAAGCGACGTGCTTGTGAGCGAATTTGGGGCATATGACCTGGCCACCGCTGAGCTTGACGAGCATTCGACGACGATCTATGAAATGCACGTCGGACTTTCTCCAGAAGCCGCGGCGATAACTCGCCTTCCAGCAGGTCCGACTGGGCATATGGCACTTGCCGATACGATTGAAAAAGACAATCGCATTCCACCGCGTGGCTTTAACAACGCGACGTACGAAGCAGCCGGCGCGCCAGTGGTTGCAAGCACATATGCGGACGGTCAGTACTGGCACGATACCTTCTACGCGCTTCCGCGTGGAGCAGTGCGTGCTGAGGCTCGCGCGTTCTATCAGAACACCCCCAAGCACTACATCGAAATGCTGCGGGACAACAACCATAGTGACGAGTGGGGGCAGACACTGCACCGACTCTGGGAGCAGACCGGAAAGGGCGCACCTATTCAGATGGCGCTTGCACAATCTGTACTTGCAACCCCGTGCTTTGCAGATTTCAATGCCGATGGCATCCTTGATTTCTTCGACTATCTTGACTTTGTGGATGCCTTCTCATCGAATCAACCCGGATCGGACTACAACAATGACCATGTCATTGATCTGTTCGACTATCTTGATTTCGTGAGCGATTTCAGCATCGGATGTTGAATTGCCTGCGGTTCGACAAAACTAACACGCGGCAACTGACCAAGGAGCGGATGCCGCTGTTTTGTTTCATAGCAGTTAGAACTTTTGAACATCGGTCTGGAAGTTGATGTTTGTGGTGGAATGGACTTCTACTGGCATTGCAATGGTCACACTCGCTTCAAGTGCCGTTGACAATTGGAAGCGACCCGCCGCGATGTTCGTCACAAGCAGCGGGAGCGCATTGTTTGAGTAGAAACCAGCACACGGATGGAGTTGGTTGGTCGCCGCAAGAACTGCCATGGCATTGGGGTGAGTCGTCGCTGTTGAAAGTATGCGTAGAACATCTGCTGAGTTGAAATGTGGCATATCGCCGGCGAGGACAAAGATGCCGCCATGCCAGTGCGAGAGTGCGGAAACTATGCCGCCAATTGGGCCAAGTCCTGGGTAAAGATCCCGGATCGAACCATCTGCAAGTGCGAGCACTTCCTGCGCGCACTCACCCACAAGTTTCACGCGATTGCCGAAAACAGAGCGAAGGACTTGGATTGGACTTTGGACAAGCACGTGTCCGTTGTTTCCCCAAGGTTCCAGGAGTTTGTCACGTCCAAAGCGCCGGCTCTTGCCACCAACGAGCACAATGGGCTGAATCGAATTCAGGAACTCACTTGAGAGTTTTTCAATTGTCATGACGAATGACCTTGCCGCTGATGGCGGTGGCATCTGCTCGTCCATCATCCTGTACTTCGCCGCGAAGTGTCTCGATGGCGTGCGGAAGGATGTCCAAGAGGGCTTCGAGGTTTTCGGTAGCGCCACGGGGCGAACCGGGAAGAGTGAGGATCAGAGTTTGTCCAATTGTGCCCGCTACGCCACGAGAAAGAAAAGCTCGAGGTGTTTTGCTCAGACAACGCATCCTTGCCAGTTCCATCAGCCCATTGTGTTCTCGTTCAAACACTCTTTTGGCCGCTTCGGGAGTGACATCGCGCGGCGCAAGTCCCGTACCGCCGGTACTCAATATCAGGTCAATGCCGGCATCTTTTCGAGACCATTCCTGAAAACATGCGGACAACTGATCGAGTTCATCGGGGAGACATCGAGTAGCAACTATGTCAGCGTGTAGTCGATTTCGCAGAATCTCTACGAGTGCCGGCCCGGACGTGTCAACAGTCATGCCGCGGCTGCACCGGTCGCTCACGGTAAGTACCGCGGCACGAATGCGACTTGCGCCGGTTGTTGATTTGGATGTACTCATTGTCCCTGTCCTTTGGAGCTGGGAGTGGCGACATAACTCCCCCCGCGGCCACCGTGCTTTTCCAACACTCGAATGTCATCGATCACCATCGCCTTATCCACTGCTTTTCCCATGTCGATGACGGTGAGACATGCTACAGCTACCGCGGTGAGGGCTTCCATCTCAACACCTGTCCGCGATTGAGTTCGAACTGTCGCAGTGACACGGATAAAACCTGGTTCTATTTCTGCAGTCAGATCAATAGCGTCAAGTGGAAGCGTGTGGCACAGCGGTATCAGCTCATCTGTTCTTTTGGCGGCGAGAATCCCCGCTAATCGTGCGACTTCTAATACCGAACCCTTTGCAACAGTGTTCTCGCGAATGCGGCTCTCAAGCTCTGATGAGATGCGCACAATGCCCTGGGCTTTGGCCCAACGCGCACTGACGAGTTTCTCGCCAACATCTACCATGCGAGCGCGACCATCGGGTGTAACGTGACTCAGTGAATTCGAATTGACTGGTTCTGGTGGTTGTGACATAGGCGAGTGTACCGTTTGTTATTTTTGCAAAACCGTCTCAAGTGGACGGCTAAGTGGGCCATGGATAATACGAATAGTGGGGTATCTTTGTTTCTGCAGTGTGCGGCGGCAATTCGATGAATCCATCGCTTCGGCTTGCAGCCATAATGTCGCCTGATCCGCGGCCATCCACTAACTCTGCCGTGCCCTGAGAGTTTACCCGGACAAGTCGATGCCACCACATGTCAAGGGACTTGCCATCATGGTTTTCAACTGCAACGTAAGTGGGGGTTGCGAACTGCAACATGCCCGCGCAAGACGCAAAAACTGGCATGACAATCCGAACCGCCGTCACCATTGCGGAAATTGGGTTTCCCGGAAGTCCGAAAAGCGGGATGCGACGATCATCTGTGAGGTTGAGAACTGCACCGAGCATGGGTTTGCCTGGCCGTTGGGGCAGGCCATGGAAGACGACTTCGGCACCAAGTTGGTCTATTGCCGTCCGAACAGGGTCTCGGTGCCCCATCGAGACGCCGCCCGAAAGGACTATTGCGTCGGCGCCTTTCATGGCGTTCTGAAGCGTCGCAGAAAGTGAGGAACCGTCATCGTTCACGTGGGTCGCGGAGACAACCTCAAGCCATTCTTGGGCTGCAAACAGGGAGTGCAAAGCCGGGCCATTGCTGTTTCGAATCTGGAACGTAGTTGGCATGGCATCTGGAGAAACTAGTTCGTCACCGGTTGTAATGATCGCAACTCGTAGCCGGGAATAGACTTGCGGCATGGTACAACCTACAGCGGCAAGAGTACCGATCGATGCCGAAGAAACTAACGATCCGGCTTTGAGCACCGAGGCACCTGCTTGAACATTTTCTGCGCGACGACGAATGTTGTCTCCGCTTCGAATTGCCGCGGCTCTGGCTGCAATGAGCGTGACTTCTGTAACCCCACCGGGTGTTCCGCACTCAACGACATCTTCGCGTTTGATCACTGCATCGGCGCCAATTGGGATTCCTGCACCGGTGACGATTCGTATACATGCGGGGAAAGAAGGCATTGGGGCGGGAGCCGATCCTATTCGAACTTCGCCAACAACCGGCATGCTGATTTGACCTGAGTTCGATTGAAAGCCTGACGCCGGTGACCAATTGGTACTAATCGGATCAGCGCTGGAGTGGAAGTCAGAAAGTCGGATGGCATATCCATCCATTGCAGAGTAATCAAATGCGGGGCTGTCGCGGTCGGCGAATATTGTCTCGGCAAGGATGCGGCCCCGAACAGAAGTCAACGGGCACGCTTCCATCCGCGCGCGGTTAACCCCAAGGCGCGAGACCATCCCGGCTACCGCCTCCGCAGGAGAACTGAATACAAAAGCTTCGCCGCGAAAACCCATAATTGCCTCCTGACAAACCATACACTTGTCCTGTGACAGTTGTAGTCCTCATTTTTGGCAGTGCGGCAGCCGTGGCAAAAGCCGATCGCGTATCGGTCGCGGTTGAAAGCGGCGCCACCGTTCGGGATGTACTCGCAGCGATGAACAGGAGTCATCCGGAACTGCAGTTTGCTACTGCTTCAGCGAGGATTGCCATCAACCAGGAATTCGCCGCACCCAGCACTCCAATCGCCGAGACAGACGAATTAGCACTTATTTCTTTGGTGGGGGGCGGATGATCGTTTATGCGGCCATTGTGGACGGTCCGCTGACCCAGCAGGCACTGTCGATCGCGAAACATGCTGCGTTCCAGGAGTTGGCGGCCACGGGGAACATTGGTGCATACGTCAATTTTGAAGGCATTGTCCGCCTTCAGGAGCCGAGACCTGATTCTGGCGGCGAGCTACAACGACTTTGTGCACTTGATTATGAAACGTACGACCCGATGGCGCAGCGAAGACTTGAGTCCCTTGCACAAGAGATTTCTGCGAAATTCTCATTGCATTCAATACTGGTTTTGCACAGTCGTGGAAGTGTAAAGGTGGGGGAGATTTCCTTCATACTTGAAATCGGTGCCGCCCATCGCGCTGAGGCAATTGAGGCATTGACGGAGTTTATTGACCGAATGAAGCAAGATGTACCAATCTGGAAAAAGCCTGTGTGGGCAAGCTGAGTCGCTCATCCAACATCGGCCAGGAGGTGGGTATGGATAGCTCAACTGGAATTGACCTGCATCTTCGGATTCGTGTAATGCCGGGTCGTCGCGAGGAGTTTCTTGAATTTCTGCGAGAGGCGACAGCGTTCTATGAGCAGCCCGGAGGAATTCGGATCGAGCTTCTGAGCGAATTGCACGACAGTCACAGGTTTATTGAGGTCGTGCATTACGATAACGAGCAGGCGTACCAAACTGATCAAAAGCGAGTGAGCGACGACGCAGCCATGAAAGCGTTCCTTACGCGCTGGAGAGCATTACTTGCCGAGCCTCCAGTGGTAGAGGTGTACCGCCTCGGTCGGTTCTAGAACGATCTGGGTCAGCGTGAGAGAATCAGTTTGCCTCCAGCAATCAGCAAAACTGCCGCGAGCAGGATGTTGAGGGTTCGCGGCTGCGCCATTCGACTTCCAAAATAGGATCCAATCAGGCCGCCAATTCCTGCGGTGACTGCAAGAACAGCAAGTCCGGGCATGGGTTTCCACCCATTGGCTGCTAACCCTCCAAGCCCAGCGAGCGAGTTTACCAGAATAAACAACGCTGATGTCGTCGCGGCGTGTTTGGTATCTGCCCAGCGAAGTATGAGCATCAGCGGGCTGAGGAATATTCCGCCGCCTGTACCGGTGATTCCTGACAAGAGACCGATGACACCGCCGCACGCCAATGCTGAGGGAATCGGCGGCGACTTAGGCGGCGTTGAAACTGGCTTTGGAATAAGCGCGGTGCCTGCCATCCGAATCGCACTCAACAGCAACACGATTCCGATGGCTATCTTGAGCGGCTCGGGAGGAATGTGGAGTTTGCCGCCGAGAAACGCGGCGGGGACTGAAGCAAGGGCAAATGGCCAGAAAAGTGTCCAGCTGAAATGCCCTGCTCGCGCAAACTGTACAAAAGCAATGAACGCTACAAGCACGTTGATTGTCAGCGCGGCCGGGCGCATGACGCCAGTTTCAGTCCCTACAAGTGCCATGACCGCAAGGTACCCTGAAGCTCCAGCGTGTCCAACAGATGAGTAAAGCGCTCCGACCACCAGAAACAGGAGGGCGAGGATTGAAAGGGAGCCATCGGGCATGTTGGAATAGTGGTGGGCTCGGCTATCTGAGAGCGACTATCCGCCGATGGCAGACATCGAACGCTCGGGCTGGTGGAAGTTTGGCGAAGATATTCCGTGGGTTGCCTGCTTCGTCCATGTCGAATCGATCATGAAATTAGCGATGACTTCATCGGTCGCGTTGGTGCGCAATAATCTGAGCACATCCCATTCAGTTGTACTGAAAAGACATGGACGTATTTTGCCATCTGCGGTCAAACGCACCCGGCTGCACGCTCCGCAGAAGGGACTGCTTACCGGGGAAATAAAACCGATACCACCGGGGCTGCCATCTGCAAATTTGAACGTCCGTGCGGTGCTTGAATGGTCGTTGGAGTCGCACGAAATCAACTGAAAACTCCGCTCAATTGCCTCACGGGTCTCGGCAGACGAGACCCACTTGCTTGAGTCCCACGCGTGTGCGGAATCCAGCGGCATGTATTCTATGAAACGCATTTCTATGCCAAGGTCGCGCGCAAGCTGGGCCAGGTCGATCGCTTCATCGTCATTGAAGCCTCTGATCAACACCGCATTGAGCTTGACTGGTTGAAGCCCTTGCTCGATGCACATTTTGATTCCAGTGACAACTTCCTCTGGAGAAGAGTTAGATCGAGTGAGTCTGGCGAACCGATCGCGACGAAGGGAGTCGATGCTGATGGTGATTCTGTCAAGTCCGGAAGTGTGCCACTCGCGCAGTGCTTTGCGGGTGAGCAACGATGCGTTAGTGATCATGGCAATCTCAACAGAGGTTGATTCGCGGATGCCATTGATAATTGCGGTGAGTTCCGGATGGAGCGTTGGCTCGCCGCCGGTTAAGCGAATTTTTCGAATTCCCAGCGATTCGCCGATGCGGGCCATACGAATGATTTCACGCGTTGTGAGCAGGCTCTCACGTGATGCAAACCGAACATCAGGTTCCATGCAGTAGACACAGCGGAAATTGCACCGGTCTGTAATGCTGATCCGCATATCGCGAATTGTGCGGCCATGAGAGTCAATCATCTGACGCTGCGATCGAATATGTGCCGGCGCGGGGGCGGGGGCGGGTTTGAGGGCCTGAGCTGTTCGAATGTCTTGAGTGTTCCCAAGCTGCTGAAGCGAGTAGACCGAATCAACGTGACTCAATCGAGTAGTGGTTAGATTTGAGTCAACTATCTGCAACGCACGCACTCCCTAGACTCCGCTACGCTTTTACTCGCCTCGGCTGAATTGCTCCTGCGCCCAGCTCCACGCTGCCACGGTGCGTGGAAATCCAACGGTGTTCATTCCAAGAAGGATCGCCTGTTCGACCTCAACGTTCGTGGCCCCATGCTGTTGTGCGCGGCGAACATGACTACGCAGGGCTGATTCCAGGCCCGCTCCCACACAGATTCCAATCTTGATGAGAGCCAGAGACTTTGCATCCAGCGGTCCAACGGTCTCTACGGCTTTGGCGACGTTTTCGTGCGCTTTCCCAAGGGCCGGGTACTTGGTGATGAAGGCCTTGAAGGTCCCAGGGACTCCTTTTGTCGTTGTGGGTTTGGGTTTTGCGGTTGAGCGTTTGGTCATTGTGTGACTATCCCTGCCGGTGAGTTCACGGCACCTGTCCATTCTCCGCTCACTGTATCGGCCACTGAACAGAGGATTTTGTAATACTCTTCCACATCGAATCCGAGCAACGTTGCACCAAATATTTCAGCTTCGATATGTGTTGCGACATCCCCGTAATTGACTGACGGAATGTAGTATGCGATCAGAAGCGGGATCAGGTCATTCACTGGTTCAAACATCGGATGAATTGACAGGCAGAAACCGTCTGATGGGTGCTCGCCCAGTTGTTCCAGACATGCAAATTCCCCCTGTTTCAGCGGCTCCTGGTCAAATCGCACGCCCAGCGGGTAACGTACAACTGATCTATCTTCAAGAAGCGACATCATCATCGCTCGATCAAGGGCGCAGCCGCCACGTCGGACTTTTGCTTCACTTGCTTTCGCAAAAACATGCTCGCGAAGGGATCGCTGAGCATCTTGAGCAGTTGGTAACTGGGTCATGAAATCGCCTCCGCATGCGAGCCTGCAACGGTAGGAACCCCAGGCGCGGTCGCAGCCGAGAATTCCTGGTCATGGGTCAATCGACCAGAGAGTACCGGCACTGTGATGCGAACCAGGATGGTGTAGATCAGCAGGCCGCCAGCCCAAATGCCCAATGTCACGAGAGTTTCGTTGAGAGTGGGGAGGTATTCGACAATTTCACCCAGCGGCGTCGGAATGAATGCGGGAACGATCATCCCCATTCCTTTTTCGATCCAGATTCCAACAATTAACATCACGCAGGCAGCCTGAAGGACAGGGAGCTTTCGGCTTAGAGGCAGGAAAAGCAGAATCATTGCGATCGTGTTCAGGCCAATCGCGGTCCAGATCCATGGTACCAACGCGGTACGTCCGTGAAGTCCGAAAAACAAGTATTTTGCATACGCGACATGGGACGAACCCGTGTAGAACTCAGTAAAAGCTTCTGATCCTAAAAGGAACATGCTGATCGAAAGTGCGATTGTCACTATGTTGCGAAGTGTCAGGAGTGCCTTGGTTGGTACCTCATAGGACGTGTATTTTCTGAGCACCGAAAGTGTGAGAATGAGAAAGGCAGGACCGGCAGCGAACGCCGATGCAAGGAAACGCGGTGCCACAACTGCGGAATTCCAGAACGGTCTCCCTCCGAGTCCGCTGTAGAGAAACGCGGTAACGGTGTGAATGCTGATTGCCCACACGATCGCAACAAAGACAAACGGAATGTAGAATATCTTACTCGGCGCTTGTTTTTTATAGGCGCAGTAAATGAGATACCCGCACACGTGCAAATTCAACAAGAGATACCCATTGAGAACAAGGACATCCCACGTCAACATTGAGGTTGGAAAATTGAATCGAAGCAACAGATGATGGAAGCGCTCCGGACGACCAAGATCAACAGTCACAAAGAGCATCGCCATGATGATTGCTGCCACGGCAAACAGCTCACCGAAGATCACCAGATCATGTAATTCGCGATTTCTGTAGATGTACACAGGAATCACCAGCATCACCGCAGCGGCGGCCATTCCGACAAGGAAAGTGAAGTTGGCAATGTAGAACCCCCACGAAACTTGATCGGTCATGCCCGTAGTTGCAAGTCCATGCACCACCTGCTTGCAGTAGGCAAAAATCCCAAGCAATACGAACACTGTGAGCAGGAACATCCAGCCGTAGTAGCGATAGTCTCCGACGAAACTGAGTCGAAAACACCGGAAGAGAAATGTGAGATAGGTTTTCACGCCTTTCCTCCGGTCCACCAGCCCGGCTGGGCCGAGGCAACGAAGTCCCTTCGCGGACCCGACGAATCGGGCAGGCACCCGTACGCCTCGCCTTCTTCCTCTCTAAGGCGTGCTGCGATCGCCAGTGCCTCCGGATCGAGGGTGTTGGGGTATCGCTCGTCAAAGTAATAGAAGAACCGCGGCAGAGTTCCGACTTCTTCTTTGAGCACAAACACACGTTTGGTCTTCAGGATCTCCGACACCTCGGATTTGGGGTCAAGTACGTTTCCAAATTTGCGAGCGCCCGTCGGGCATATCTCAACACAGGCGGGCATGCGGCCTTCTCGAGTTCGATGCAGGCAGAAATGGCATTTCTCCATCGTTCCCTTTTCGCGTGGTCGGTTGGAAAGATAGCTCATGTTGGTGTTGAGCTGGTCTTTCGGCAAATTCGGAACCGCAAAATTAAATCGTCTGGCCCAATAGGGGCAAGCTGCTTCGCAATAGCGGCATCCGATGCACCAGTCATAGTCGATTACCGTAATTCCGTCTGGTTCCTGCCAAGTTGCTTCAACCGGGCAGACCTTTACACATGGCGGGTTGGCGCATTGATGGCACTGCACAGGAAGGTAGAAATGGCTTGCATCGGGGACCGTTGGTCGATCGTAATGGTGATTTCCCTTTTCGACATCGAGTGTTCCGCGTGGCATTTCGATCACACGAATGTACTGAATTTCCGGGCTTCGCGATTGGTTGTTCTCTGCAACGCATGCGTGAACGCACTTGCGGCAGCCGATGCACCGCGAGAGGTTGAGCGCGTACACAAATTCAACCCCCTCCATCGGCTTGACGTCGCGCAAATGAGGCCGTAC
>SXOY01000270.1 GCA_005776545.1 Planctomycetia bacterium
AAGACGCGAGTTGGCGAACTTGGATCGTGGCTGGCGTTCTTTGGATTGCTCTGGCTGACAATTCGCTGGCTTGAGTATTCCGAGGCGATGGTGATTATCACCGGCCATCTGCACTACTTTGCAAATGTCGAACAGAGCAACTGGGTGGAGATGCCCGCAAACTGAAGTTCGATTTCCAGTCATTCACACCGTCCCGGCGGATGTAACAATCCGCTCGGGGCGATTTTGTGCGCGTGTTTACAACGAGCGAAGCGGGTCGCGATCGCTGGAGCTGACGATACACTTGATACCCGGGAGCGAGGATTCGATGCGGGGAGCAAGGCGATGGAGATATCCGCGTTCGGTGTTGGTGTGCCCGGCGAGCATGACACCGATATTGGATTTCAGAGCAGCAAGCACTTCGTGATGTTTGAGTTCGCCCGTGATGAACAACTGGCATTCGTTGTCAATCGCGCTCTGCACCAGGCTCGCGCCGGCACCCGCGCAAATGGCGATGTGTGAGATGGGGGTTGAATCAAAAATGTGCGGCGGAAGCGCAACCGAAACGGTGGTGATTGACAGATGCGACTTGAGGCGATCGGCAAGTGTTCCAACATTTGCAGGTTCATCAAGCACAAGTCGGCGGCCAACACCCAGTCCGCGGACCGGCTGGGGAACGAGTTCATAGACATCGATTGCGGGTTCCTCGTACGGGTGAAACTGGCGGAGCGTCTCAAGCGCGAGCGGCAACGCTTTTTTGGAAACAACCATTTCAAGACGTACTTCAGGGTGACGTTCAAGTTGTCCGGGCGAACCAACGGCGGGGGATGTTGTCTCATCGCCAATGAACGTTCCTGTGCCTTCAGCAGCGAATGAACAGACCGTGTAATTCCCGATGGTGCCTGCGCCGGCGGTTGCGAGCGAGCTGCGAACGCGATCAGCTTCTTTGGCGGGCAGGAATGTGACGATCTTGAGCTGCTGGCTGGCGGGCTGCTGCGCCAGCGGCGTGAGAGAGCGACAATCGCCGGCGATCGTGCCCGACGCACCATCGCTGAGTCCTTCGCAGAGCCAGTCGTTGATGCCGCCGGAAGCGGCGTCGAGCGCAGTGTGCGGGCTGTAAATGGCGATGTGAGATTCGGCAGCGCGAAGCAGAACGCGCTCGCCTGGCGAATCGGAAGTGAGTTTACTGAGTGGGGTCCAGATGGGTGGGTGGTAGGCAATGATGGCACTGGCCTTGTTTGCGATTGCTTCATCCAGCACCGCCTCGGTGAGGTCGATGGTGAGAAGGATGGGACCGGTGAGCGGAGCGGTGGATCGACCCAGTTGTAATCCGACACGGTCCCAGCTTTCGGCGAGAGAGAGCGGAGCGATGGTGGACATGGCATCGAGGAGGGATTGAATAGTCATCGGGGGATCGTACCATCGTGGGTGTTTATCGCCGCGAAAAGTTATGCAAAAGTGAACTTGTGCCTGGCGGTGTCCGCCCCGGAACCGGTGGGGGCTGCGCGGGCGGGTTGGCACAAAATTGCATCGTGGTTTCACGCAGTAGATCTGTGGGATGATGTATATGTAGAACGGGCGACGGACGGGGTGACGACTTTTGAGCGAGAAATAGCGGCAAATGCAGCCAAGTCCGGGGTGATCGACTGGCCACTGGAAAAGGACCTGGGCTTTCGAGCGATCAAGCTGCTGGAGGAA
This sequence comes from Planctomycetia bacterium, assembly GCA_005776545.1. The sequence continues at coordinate 1,678 of SXOY01000270.1, forward strand.
AACTGCGGCGAGCGGTTGGCTGTGAAAGTAAAGGTACGAAAGAGGATTCCAAGTGGCGGCGGGTTGGGTGGAGGGTCTTCGAATGCGGCGACCATGCTGCGGACGCTGAATTCGCTGTTTGGGCTGGGGGTTGAGTCAGCAGAGTTGCTGCGGTTATCGCAGAAGTTGGGGAGTGATGTCGCGTTTTTTGTGGATGATGTGGATTTAGATCGGCCGCCACGACCGGCGATTGTCCGAGGGTTTGGAGAAAGTGTGGAGCGGGTAGCGAGCGTGAAGGGAGAATTGGGGCTGGTGATTCCGGAGTTTGGGTGCGCGACGGAGAAGGTGTACCAGATGTTTGATGCGATTGTGAAGCGGGGCCCGTGGGAGTTTCGAGCCCAAGCGGTGTGTGAAACTGTGAAGCGGGCGGTCGAGAGAGGGAGTGTTGTTGAGAAAGAGCTGTTCAACGATCTTCGCGCGGCGGCGGAAACGGTTGAGCCACGGCTGACGAAGTTGTTTGCTGAGATGGAGCGAGCGGGCGTACAGGCTGGATTGAGTGGTTCGGGCAGCACGATGATGGTCATGGGGGAAACGGCGAATCTGGTAGTGTCCGGCGCGAGCGTATTTCAGACCCGGCTCGTCTGAGAGATGCGAGTTTGATTGCGAATGCCGCAGGCTACACTAACGGCGATGGAGAAAACGCCTGCAAAAACGTCATTGGTAGTGGTTGGGTTGGTGATCGCATGTGTATTGATGATGGTGCCGACGTGGAAAGAGATTGTCCGTCCAAACATTTCACCGAAGCGCTTTGGAATTGTCGCTGAGGGCAAGGTGTACCGTTCGGGAGAATTGACGCCGTCGGCACTTGCGCGAGTGGTAAAAGAAAACAAGATCAAGACGATCGTGGATTTGGGCGCGTTCAAAGATGATCCGGCTGGCGAAGAGCGGGAGCGGCAGACCGCCGATGCGATTGGCGTCGTGCGATATCAGTTCTTGCTCGAAGGCGATGCGACTGGAAATGCAAATTACTATCTGCAGGCTCTTCGGATCATGAACGATCCGGCACAACAGCCGGTGCTGGTGCATTGCGGAGCGGGGACGCATCGGACCGGGTGTGCGGTGGCAATGTATAGAACGATTGTGGAAGGAGTGTCGCGAGAGGAAGCTCTGGAAGAGGCGACCTTGTTTTCATACGACCCTGTGAAGCACACGAAATTCGCGGAAATGTTCGATCAATGGCAGCCGCGAATTCAAGCTGCAATCGGCAATGGAGAGGCCGAGTTGGCGGGCGTTGAACCCGTTCCCGCACCTGCTGTGGTTCACTCACGTCGAAAAGCAGCAGACAAACCATAACACATGACCGCAACACGCGATGCAAGTCGATTCTGGGTGCTCGCACTGGTTCTGGCGTGTGTTGGCTGCCTTGTCTATTTCTTCAACATCTGGGCCTCTGGATTCTCAATGTCCGAAGGACATCGCGTGGCACCGGCGTGGGAGATGCTGAGCAACAGCGATTGGCTGCTGCCGCACATGTTTGAGCAGGCATATCTGCGCAAGCCACCGGGAATGCCCTGGGCCATTGCGGGAATGAGCTGGATATTCGGACAGAATGAATGGTCAGCGCGTGCGGTTTCAGGCAGCGCGATGATCATCGGCGCGATGGTCTCAGCGTGGTATGCTCGGGCGTGGTTTGGAAATTCCGCTGGCTTGGCTGCGGGATTGGCACACTTGCTGCTGCCGTGGATGTGGGAGTCGGGGCGGGCAGCAGAAATCGAATCACTTAATAATCTGGGCACTGCGTTGGCAGTCTGGGGAATCGTGGATCTGGTGAGTGGGAAGGATTCGCGGCGTGCAGCGTCGGTCTTGGTGATGGTGATGGGGGTAGTTGTTGCCGCGCTTGCGAAGGGGCCTGCAAGTGTTCCGGTGGTGCTCGCAGCACCGTTCGCGGCGTGTTGGGTTGTGCGTGGAGTATCGCCGCTGAAATCGCGGGGATTGTGGATTGGTGCAGGGGCTGCGTGTGTGGTAACAGGGTTGATCGCCGTACTCATTCAGCAGCGGTTGGCACGTGAAGCAGGCGATGTAGTGATGCAGGGCGTGGATGAATTTCTGTGGAGTCGGGACATGGCGATGAAGATCATGGCGTTACCAGCCGTGTTTTTCGTCTCAGCGATGCCTGCGTCGATTGCGATTGTTCCCGCACTGATTGCAAAGGAACTTGGAATTCAGGAGTGTCGAATTGCGCGGACGCTGGCAATGGTGGCGGTGGTTGCGGTTGCAGTGTACACGCTTGCGGGTGTTTCGAATCCGCGATACACGCTTCCAGCCGCGTCGGTCCTTTCGCCACTTGTGGGCTTTGCACTCTTGACCTGGAAATTGCAAGCGGGAGTAGACGGTGCAGTTGGACGATTGGCACGGCTCTTTGTTGGACTTGCACGGCCAGCAGTGATTGTGCTATTGATCGGTGCCGTGGCGTATGCACTGTTGAGCGAAGGCCGCCGTGATGCCAGCAGCGGAAGGACTTCTGGAATCGCGCTTGGGGACGCTGTCGAAGCGGATTCACTAATCATTGCCAACGACATGATTGAGGCCCGGCCCGAG
>SXOY01000271.1 GCA_005776545.1 Planctomycetia bacterium
ACTACAACTTCGCACTCATGGCCGCCGCCGTGCTTATCAAGCTGACGAATAGCTTCAATGCCCAGCCAGCATGCCACGCGATTGTCGAGAGCCTTGGAGACGACCTTCTGACCTACTTCGATGCAAGGCTCGTTCATAACAACATAATCGCCGACCTTGCACTTCTTCTTCACCTGATCGCCAGGCAGACCAATGTCTACAAAGAATTCCTTCACTTCGGGAATCTTCTCGCGATCCTTCGGTCCGGAAATGTGAATCGGCCGACCACCGGGATTCATCACACCGTGAATATCGCCATCATCAGTCACCACCGTCACGCGGCGGGAGAACATGTTGCGAGTGTCAAACCCGCCCGCGGCATTCATCCACAAAAATCCGCGATCATCAATCGCCGTCACATAAAACCCAATCTCATCCATGTGACACAGCAGCATCACACGAACAGGCTTGGTCTTCTTATCCAGCTTCTTCACTTTCTTGCCAACGCGCGGATTGCGCGTACAGATCAGATTTCCCAGCGGATCAACCCGCGTGTCATCAAACAGTCCCTTGATTTCTTTCTCAATCACCGCCCGAACACGCTCCTCGCGGCCTGGAACGCCCGGAGTTTCACACAAACGCTTGAGCAAGTCAAAATTGATCGCCATACATACTCCATGATTGAACCGCGGAAAATCCCTTGGAAATGGTAGTCAATTTGCTGCCCCAGCGACCGCAATCAACAGGCTCGTTCGCTGCCGCCGCCAAAGCGAAGATACCATGATCGTTCCCTTCGACATGTGCCAACTATGACCCTCAAATCCCCCATCCACGACCTCCACGCCGCCGCCGGCGCAATGTTCACCGACTACGGCATTTCCGACCCGCAAGGTCAACTCGGTGCACCCGGAACCGGCGTCATTCCCGTAGTCGCAACCTACGGCGAACTCGCCCTCGAATACACATCCCTCCGCCGCGCCTGCATCATCCTCGACCTCCCCCACCGCGGCATCCTCGAAGTCGCCGGCAGCGATGCCGCCAGCTTCCTCAACCGCATGCTTACCCAGGAACTCAAAGACTTCCGAGATGACCAATTCCGTCGCAGTTTCTGGCTCAATCGCAAGGGCCGCATAGATGCCGACATCCGCGTCCTGCGCGAAGGCGACACATTCACGCTCGAACTCGATGCACTCGCCGTACCGCGCACACTCGCAGAACTCAGCCGCTACCTCGTGATGGAAGATTGCACGATCCGCGACCGCTCCATGGAACTCCATCGTCTCAGCCTGCAAGGCCTCACCGCATCGCTCCTCCTCTCTGCACTCGGCATCAGCGAAATCCCCGCCAACGGCGGCGTACTCCGCACCAATATCGCCGACCTACCGATCACCATCTTCCGCGATGATGTCTGCTCCGTCCCCGGTTTTGAATTGCTCATGGCCTCGACCTCGATCGCCAAAGTCTTTGAGACTCTCATCCAGACAGGCCACGATCCGCATCACGGCGCAGAAGCTTTGCGCATTCACGGCACTGGCACCGCCGGCTCGCAAATCAAACTCCGCCCCGCTGGCTGGCACGCTTTCAACATCGCACGCATCGAAGGCGGCTCACCGCTCTACAACCTCGACTTCGGCCCCGACTCCCTCCCCGCAGAAACCGGCATCATCGCCGATCGCGTCAGCTTCACCAAAGGCTGCTACCTCGGCCAGGAAGTGGTCGCCCGCATGCATTCCCGCGGCCATTCCAAATCAACTCTCATGGCAGTCCAACTCAAAGAAACTGGTCTCGACCGCGCCCTCCCAATCACCGGCGCAGCAGTCCGGCTTCCCGGTCAAGACACAGTCATCGGCTCGGTCACCACATTCACCTACAGCCCCACCATGGGCGCGGCCCGCATCGGCTTTGCAATGATGAAACACGACTTTGCCAAGCCCGACCTGGAAATCACGCTCGACACAGAAACTGGCCGCGAATTGGCTAAAACCAACGCGTCGCTCGCTTTCATCAAGCCCGCTTCATGACTCGGCGCGTCGATACCAAAGTTCCAAATCTCCACGCAGCCGTTTCACGCGCAGCAACTCCAACCGACGCGCGGCCGCAAGAGTCGGCGCCCTCCGTCCACACACACTCGGATACGCCTCATCATCGCCCAGCACGAGCGGCGCAACATACACAATCGCCTCGTCCACAACATCCGCCTCAAACAAACTTCCGAGAAGCGTCGGCCCCGATTCGATCATCACGTTCGTACAGCCGTACTCACTCTTGAGCAGCATCAGTGCCCGCGAGACATCCACCTGCTCCGCCATTCCATCACAGGCGCACACGTCAACGCCCATTTCCGAAAGCGCCAACCGCTTCGCCTTTCCTTCTTCACTGACCAACATCTCGCGAGTCGTCATCACAATCAATGGCGCTTCTTCTGCCGACTGAACCAGTTTGCTCGTTAACCGAATCCGCATCCGCGAATCCAGCACCACTCGCTTGGCCATCCGCCGCACACGCGACACATCTCGCGCGGTCAACATCGGGTCATCATCAATCACTGTCCCAATCCCCGTCACAATCGCATCCATCCGCGCCCGCAGAGTGTGAACCCGCCGCCGCGAAAGCGGATTTGATATCCACTTGCTCTCACCGGTCCGCGTGGCAATCCGTCCATCGATCGTCTGTGCCCATTTGGCGACAACCCACGGCAGCCCTTGTTTTCCCGGTGCCGGCGCAACATTCCTCACAAACGAATTCGACACGGCAATTGCCATCGCACTCTCGTCGCACACTTCCACCACCACACCCGCATCGCGCAACTTCTCGAGCCCACCGCTGCTTACTGGATTGGGATCTCGCCGCGCCATCACAACCTTGCGAATCCCCGCCTCAATCACCGCATCCACACACGGCGGCTGCTTTCCCACATGGCTGCACGGCTCGAGCGTCACATACATCTCTGCGCCGCGAACATCAACGCCTCGCGCTTTGCAATTCCGCAGCGCATCGCGCTCGGCATGCAGATTCCCAAACCTGCGATGGTGCCCGATTCCCACCACTTCTCCATCCTTCACAACCACCGCACCAACCATCGGATTCGGCTCAACATCGCCCGCAGCTCGCATCGCCGCCCGCGCTGCCATATCAAGATATTTCTGTGCCTGGCTCATGCGATTCGCACCAGTGCTCTTTGGTCTTCCTTTGACACCAGTCCCCGCACATCGTTCAGCCATCGCCGCCCATCCTGGGTATATCCCGCCGTCGGCAATAGCTGCTTTTCTCCAATCTCTGCTGCGATGTTCCCCCAATAGCGATTGAACCGCGCCATCGAAAGTTCACGCACCAGTTTCGCAACCATGCTCGCAATCGCAATCGGCATGTGATGCTTTTCGCCCTCGACAATGAAACTCAAATACATCTTCCGCAAACCTTCTCTATCGCTTGCCTGCACCACATACCTGCTCGACTCGGGCGTCTCTTCGACTACTCCCACTTCGCTCTTCTCAATGCCCAGCATCTCTGCAATCGCGCCAGCATATTGCTCCCGCCCACCCAGACGATCGCACACGATGCTCACCGTATCAGCTTCGCTCCGCACGGCTTTGGATGCCCACACGCGGCGTACGTGCTCGGTAATAGCCGCCATGGTCGTCGCCGCTTTCGAGCCTTTTTCCCGCACTAAGTCATTGAATTCCGTCTCGCCCACCACCCGCGCCCGCATGTCCACCATTTCAACCCGCTTGCTTTGCATCGCTCTCGCCAACATGGCCGTCGCCAGCCGCTGCTGCTCAATGCTCCAGGAATGCGGCAGTTTCACTGGCGCGCCGCCATAACACACATGCGGCGACATCACCGCGCCCAACCTCTTATACAACATCTCATCATCTTCGATCGCTGCCTCATCCATGCCACCAAGCATTGCTAGAACCCCGCGTTCAAGGTGCGCTACCGGATGCCTTTCGCGCTTGCCTAACTCCGCCTCAGCGACATTGGGCAACTTCAACTTCTTCGAATCGGCGATCGCGAGTTTCCCGCTCTTGGCGCCCTTTAGATCTCGTGCCACGGCATCGGCCAGCACTTTCCACAGGTCGGGAGCTTCATCGCCCTTTTGCCAATCCTCGATGCGCATGACACACAGGCCCACGCACAGTGGGCCAAGTAGTGGGCCATAGCCAGCCTCGTCAATTCCCGCGAGGATTAACGCCATGTTTCAAATATACAGACTTTTTTCACCAAACTCGCCGAATCGACACGCGATTGCTGGTTTTAGTATCCGCCACCATCCGACGGCGGCGGCGGTGGTTCCGCTGGCGGGTTGTTTTCTGGTGCGTTGGGGTCATAACCCGGGGCGACCAGTCCACCTCCGCGGCGTGTTGGCGTTGCCGGTGGAGCTTCTTCAAATGTGCGGCCTGGGTTGTTTGGATCTTCGGTCGCAACTGGTTCTTCGGTTGGTGCCGGGGTGTCTACTACAACTGGTGGAGGCGCAACCGCTTCGCCACCGCCGCGGGACTCAAACCAACCTTGATTCCAGGCGATCAGCCCAACAGCGACGACCAACGCACCGACTGCGCCACCAAGCTTGATCTTCTGCATTTTGTCGCCATCGGAAGATGACGAAGAGGATGAACTGCCAGAACTGGATGATCCACCAATATTGACTCGTGCTCGGCTCATATATCCACCCTTTCACCCTTTCATTCCCCAAACCTTCTGGGGCTTGCGGGTGGGACTTTCAAAAAAAGTCGCCAACCCGGCTTCTCAATGCGGCTGAGAGGACTTGAACCTCCAAGGCCTTGCGGCCACTAGTACCTGAAACTAGCGCGTCTGCCAATTTCGCCACAGCCGCGTAATTGGGTTTGGACGTGCGAGTTTACGCCGCCTAAATGCATTCGACAAGAAAGCCCCGACAGTTCGTCTGCCGGGGCTGTTTGTGTTGTATTTGGTCAATTTCCAGCGTGCCGTGCTTGGTTAGTTACAGAAGCACGTTTTTTCTATCGGGTTTCGTTCGTCTTATTCTTCATCATCGTCCTCTTCACCCGCTTCCGGCTTGGTCTTCTTTGCCGCGTTTTCCGGAACCGCCATCCGTTTCTCGAGCGTCTTCCTTCTCACTTCCGCGGCGAATTCCGGATTGGCTTTGAGATATGCCTTGGCCGCTTCACGACCTTGACCGATCTTCAGATCGCCGCAGCTGTACCACGAGCCACTCTTCTCGATGATGTTGTCTTCCACCGCCAGGTCAACCAGGTCGCCTGACCAGGAAATACCTTCAGTAAACATAATATCGAATTCAGCTTCGCGGAAGGGCGGAGCAATCTTGTTCTTCACGATGCGTGCCCGCGTGCGTGAGCCGATCGTGACATCGCCTTCCTTGATCGCGCCGATGCGACGCACATCGATACGCACTGATGAATAGAACTTCAGAGCGCGGCCACCCGTCGTGGTTTCTGGTGAGCCGTACATCACGCCGATCTTTTCGCGAATCTGGTTGATGAACACCACCGTGCAATTCGTTCGCGAGATAATGCCCGTCAGCTTTCGCATCGCCTGACTCATGAGTCGAGCTTGCAAACCCACCACCGCATCACCCATTTCACCTTCGATTTCAGCCTTGGGGATCAACGCTGCAACCGAGTCGATGACGATCACATCCACCGCGTTTGATCGCACCAACAGCTCACAGATTTCCAGAGCCTGCTCGCCGCTGTCTGGCTGAGATACCAGCAACTCATCGATATTCACCCCGAGGCGCCGAGCCCATGATGGGTCCAGCGCGTGTTCGGCGTCAATGAACGCCGCCACGCCGCCGGCTTTCTGAGCCTGTGCCGCGATCGTGAGCGACAGTGTTGTTTTACCAGAAGATTCTGGGCCAAAGATCTCAGCGATACGTCCACGCGGCACACCCTTGCCGCCCAGAGCCAGGTCGATCGACAAAGCGCCAGTCGAAATTCCCGGAATCGCCTGGTACGCACCTACATCCATCTTCATGATGGAGCCTTTACCAAACGTCTTCTCAATCTGCCCAACCGCCTGACCAAGTGCGGCGAGTTTTTCCTTGCTTGGGTGCAATCCCGCGACACTCGGCTTGGCCGACATCGCATTTCCCGCAGCGGCATTCGCCGCCCCCTGTGCAGAACTCGCGGGTTTTCCGGGCGAAACGGGTGCTGTTGGCGTTCCTGCGGGAGTCGGTGCCTTTGCAGGCGCAGCGACCACCACAGGAGCGGGCGAAGCAGGTTTCGTGTTGTTTGGGGAGCCCACGGTTTTCGGGGCAATCTTTTCTTTCGAACCGGGCGCAGCAAAACCAGTGCGTTGCATAAAACTCCAACCTTTCTCTCGCGTGTGGCCGGACGAGCCAGCGATCACACGCCTTAACCAATGCAAGGAGCAGCGAATTTCGATCCTGAAATTCAGACCCGCTATCAGGAACGGCATTGGACGCACGCCTGACGCCGTGAGATTAACCGCGTGTGTCATCACTGTCAAATTGGCTCTTTGGCCAAAACACACATTTTGCCCTCAGACTGACACCAGGTGTCAGTCTGGCCGCGTTTTTGATATGAATAAATCTGAAAAATGGCATTTTGCTTTTGGGTTAAACGACCTCCAACCCGTCTTTCCCGACGCCATTTTTCCCACTATCGCCCCTCAACTCCGAAAAGTTGCTCATCTCAGTCGCATCCAACGCCCTCCTCCACACCCAATCTCGCAAGACTCGCCCCGTTAACGCGCTGGTGCCTCGGCCGTGAGGCCGACGGTGACCATCTCCACCGCCGCACCAACTGTGGGCTCTGTCAGTTCCTTCAAAGACTACAACTGCCCGATATACGCCACCGGCGTCAGCCGCTCAACCACATTCAAATACGGCCCCATCGCCTCGAGCCCATCATCCAACCCGCGATAGCACGATGGCGCCTCCGTCCTCAGCGATGAATTCTCAATTCGCGCTGGAATGTAAATCCGCTCCCGCATCGCCTCAAAATCAAACTCGACTTTCTTCGCATCCGACCGCGACATCGTCCTTCCCGTCCCGTGCGGCAGGCAATTGTGAATCGTCCCTACCTCTTTAGTGGCTTGCACAATCGCCATGTCATCGAGCAAGTGCGATGGAATAATCGCAAGTTCACCCGCTTGAACACGCTGAACTCCCTTGCGAACCAGCACGGCACCATCCACTTCCTCATAGTGATTGTGATCTCGATCAATCCGATCAACGCCGCTCTTTAGCGGCAAGAAACGCCCCAGGTGCCGCTCCGCAATATCCAGCACCGCTGAGCGATTGTCTCTGGCCCACGTCCGCACTCGCGCGAACTCTGCATCAAACTTCTTAGGTTGCTCCACCAGGTCATCCACCAACCCGCTCTCTTTGCGCGAACCCGTATGCACCACCAGGCACAGTGACCCATCGGTATGCGACTCTGCTGCATCCAGAAAGTGATTCCCCGATCCAAGATCTCCAAGCCCCAGATTGCGGCGCGCTGCCAGCGCATCACACAATTCATCCCAAATCTTCCGAAACGCCGGCGTCGAAACATCCGGCCCCGAAAACCGCGTTCGCACAACCGCCATGCCGCATCCAACGTCAGACAACGCAAACCGGCGCCAGTTGCTGTCATTGGTCAGCAAAGCAGTCCCTGTCGGCAACGGACTCTTTCCCGGACACGTATCCGGCAAACTGATCACCGTCTGCGCCACCTTCAACGCTCCGGAAATGGTCAGCCATTGCCGAATCGTGTAATCAGGTATTTGTGATAAATTCGTAAATAACAAGCTCTAACCAACCCTTCTGAAATGCAGCACGCGAAGGGTATTCAGCATTCCAGAAGCAACAAGCAACTCTCAAATGGCCTATTCACAGCCAGCGCTAAACGCTTCAACGAAATCCAGATAGTCAAAGAGATCAACTTCGCGATCCCCATTGCGATCCGCTGCGACATCTCCGATTGCAAACGCCTGCACATAATCAAGATAGTCAAAGAAGTCCACGCGAAGATCGCCATCAAAGTCTGCCGGACAGTCACCGATATGGAAAATGTAGCCGCGCACCGCACCGCTCAGGTAACCAATTCCGACAATCGTCCGTCCATCAGCGCTGACACCGTTCGCCTCGGCCATCGAAAACTGCCGCACATCAAGGCCACGTTGAAATGCCAGGGTCCGAATGGACACAAGCCCGCTTGCTTCGGTCCAGAAGACCGCTTCGCTGCCACCATTCCCGCGTGCGTAACCCACTAGAGCAGCGCCATCCGCGCTGCAATCCAATGCAATACCTTCGCTGAATATTGAACTCGTAATGATCTGTGCGGGCCCTTCACCAACCCATCGTGCGATTCCGTAGCGAACCGCCCCAACCACAATCGTTCCATCAGAACTCACTCCGTACGCACCGGTCACGTCGATTCCTCCTCCACCGGGAAGCAATCGCGAGCCGCTTTGTGGAGTCCACTTAAACGCGTATGAATCTGAACTGCCCTGTGCGGTCCCGACAATCACAGAACCATTTGAATTCGTAGCCCAAGCAGTGCTATAAGACATTCCGAATGGGTGAACTGATGCCGCCGATCCACCCCCGACTCCAGGTGACCATCGCACTGCAATCTGCGCAAATTCGCCGACGGCAACCAGCCCATCTTCACTTACCGCCAAGGCTACTGCACCAGTTGTCGCGATAGTCCTCAATTCTACTGGAACCCCACTCGACCAGCGATAGGCACGTTGTCCACCGACCTCAACACTCGCTTTGCCGACAACTTGCGTCCCATCGCGGTTGATGCCATATGCGCTGGACATTGACTGCCCGCCTACGGTGAGAAATCGACTTGTTCCATCTCGATTCCAGATCGCTGCCCGGTCTCCTGAATTTCCAACGACAGTCGAGCCGTCGCCGCTGATGGCATTGGACCTTAAAAATGGACCATTCGAGCCAGGAAGAAAATCAAACAACTGAAGCGTTGTCGGTGCTGCCCCAGCCTGTCCGAAACTGCACGCTGCACAACCAATAATTAAAATATTTCTTATCAACATAGGCATCCGTTCTTCACAAGTCCCCGTCATTCACACCCAACGCTAAACGCTTCAAGGAAATCTAGATAATCAAAGAGATCGACAACCCCATCCCCATCACGATCCGCCGCAACATCTCCGACTGCAAACGCCTGCACATAATCAAGATAATCAAAGAAATCAACTATGAGATCAGCATTCATATCCGCTGGGCAATCGCCCAGATGGAGAATAAACCCGCGGCCAGCAGAGAGAGACGACGCCCCAACGAAAGTACGACCATCTGCTGTGACTCCAACCCCACTTCCAAGATCGATGAGGCCTACGTCAAAGCCCCTTGCCTGAAGAAGCTCTCGCAGCAGAACTACTCCTGTGCCAGGTGTCCAGATAATCGCTGCCTCAGCGGAACCGCTACGTCCTCCCACAATCACGTTTCCATCAGCACTACATGAGTATGCGTAAATCCCCGAATATTGATCCGCGAGAATCTCTGGTTCCGAATCTCCAACCCATCGCGCCATTGCAAAACCTGCCTGCCCAACAAGAACTGTGCCTGAGGAATTCATTCCCCACACTCTATCTCCACCGAGTTGCCCGCCGTCCGGAAGCAACTGCGTTCCCAGTCCCGCAATCCAGCGAAACGCTCTACCACTTTGCTCACCTGCTATTACGGTGCCCGCACTGTTCATCGCCCAGGCCTCACTTGTCCACCCGCCAGTTGGGGCAACCGAATTTGCATAACCCCCACCAACACCTTCAGCCCACCGCGCAGCAAATCTCGTCGAACCCGTGGTCGCACTAGTAACGTGTCCCGCCGCCGCCCTCCCATCTTCACTGACGGCCCAGCATTGCGATTGAGTTGCCACGCCAATCACTGGAAGCAATCGCCCAACACCATTGGTCCACATGCAGGCCCGATGGCCCGTACTTGTCGCCGAAATCCCGACAATGATCGATCCATCGCTGTTCACCGCATTAGCTTGCGAGCCGATCTCGCCTGGAAACGACGACAGAAAGCGACCAGTCCCATCACTCCTCCACACCGCTGCGCGATTTCCTGACCAGCCAACAACGGTCGAGCCATCAGCACTCACACCCATGATGTTCTGGCTACTCGAGCTGGAGCCTGGAACAAGTTCAAGTCGCTGAAGCGTCGTCGGCGCAGCACCAGCATTTCCAACTACGACAATCACTGTGATTCCACCAATCCAACTATTGCTCAACATGGAAGCCTTCACTTTCTTCTCGCTCAAACTCACTTGCCACTGACCCAGTGGATTCTACCAAATCTCAAGGTCGTACGCAACATCATTCCAATGAGATGTTTGACGGTCCGCGGAGTGATATCAAGAGGATGGAGTGCGTATGCCAACTTCGGTGTTTCCACTGGTTTTGCGCAGGTCACGCAAAGGAGCCAAGCCGCTAAGCGATGCCACTAACAGTGCCCTGACACCAAGCGTATTTAGAGATTCGACGGAGCCAAATAAGCGAGGGGACACCCTTCCCAGCGCGTTCAGGGGTCATTGTCAGCACACTTTCTTCGTCGCGTTCTACGTCCCTGACAACGCTCAGCAACCAATACTGAACGCATCAACGAAGTCAAGATAATCAAAGAAATCCAGCACGTTGTCTGCATTGAAATCTGCGGTCATTGATTGCGAGCTGAACGCATCGACGAAATCGAGATAGTCAAAGAAATCCAATGTGTCATCGCAATTGAAATTGGCAAGGCACACACCAACCGATGCGGCATTGCTGGTCACACTGCCGCATGCAGTCGTCACGACGCACCGCCACATGCGGAAGCCGTTTTCGCTTCCCTGGTAATCTTGATGCAATGTCACTTGAACTGTGCTGGTCGTTGCATTGGCGACCGATCCCACTGTCGCACCACCGGGTCCGATCAACGACCCATTTGCCACAGAAACCCACTGATTGGTGCTGTCCATTGCTTGCCACTGAAATGTAAACGGTCCGTTGCCAGCGGGGGTCACCGCGAACATCACTGTGCCGCCTGGGCAGGTGCCCCTATTTTGTGGTTGGCCTGCAAGCGTCGGAGTAGGTGGAATATACCGGGCAAATCGGTTCACAGTGACCGCACCGGCGAGAATGAAATCCCCCGCTGCTTCGATCTCGCCATTGGGCATTACTGCGAGTGCGCGAACTGAACCCGTCATCCCCGGTCCCATTGCCGACCAAGCTGTACCATTCCATCGCGCGACAGAATTTGCGTTTACTGCGCCCGCGGTGTTGAAGAAACCGGCAATCAATAGATCA
>SXOY01000272.1 GCA_005776545.1 Planctomycetia bacterium
AGCCGCTGCGGTCCTGCTTCAGCTGCGCGATTCGCTCGGTTCCGATTTTTGATCCCCAGCAGAACATTCGTTTCAATGCGGGCAGGTTCTCAAGCGAAAGCGCATCCCCCACCATTGACTTGGCAATGACCAGTTCTTCGATTGGCTGATCTTTTTGCAGGTGCGCCAGCCCCGATTCGGAGATCGCAGTGAAGCCAATATCCAGCTTCTTGAGCTTCTTCATTTTCGCCACAACTGCCATTGCCGCATCGCTGATCTTTGTACGGGCAGCATTCAATTGCTCAATATTCGCGGCGATTGGTTCGAGCAGCCTTGCGAACTCGGCATCATCAATCTTGTTTGACACGGCGGCGAAATCGACGAGGAGCAGATTGGAGCCTTGTGAGACTGGGGATACGTGCACAAGCGCGGCTTGCAGAGACTCGATTGCCGCGGGATCGGCGTTTTTCAGCGGTGCGGGGACTATGGGCTTCGCCGCCTGGTTTGCTGGAACAGAATCGATCCCTGCACCCAGCGGTTCTGTGAAACTTGCGCCACGGGCGATCCAACTCGCGATTGCTTCAATCTCTTTTGCATCTGGTTGCGGCTTGGACTTTGGCGGCATGTGATCGTCACTATCGATCGGTAGTTTCATCCGCTTGAGAAGCTCACTTTCATCTGGCTTCATGGCGACCAGGACTGCGCCCAGATCGCTTCCAGCTTCGATTCCATCGGGCGTATCCAGCCGCAGATTACCCTTCGACTTCTTTTCATTGTGACAGCCTGCGCACCGCAGTTGCAGAATCGGGGCAATGACCGTCGCGTATTCGGAATCGCCGACCGGCAGCGTAGTTGTCGGCTCGATTCTTGAAGACGCGGGTGAGAAGACCTCTGTGAGAAACTCGCTTCCGTGGGTCAGAGAAGCGCCGTAATGACCGACTGGAATCACGAGTGCGGCCACCATTCCGAGCATAAGCCGATACCACCCCACTTTTCCAAATTGCTGAATTGCTGCAGCGATCAGACAAACCACACCCAGCGAAATCCCCAGCCACTGGTGCCAATCCACAGTGTCTGAGCCATAGCCGCCTTCGCGGCGCAAAACCAAACCCGTCGCGATTGATCCGGCGACAGTTACAACAACGAGCCATGCCATCCACTGGCGAACTTCGCGTGCCAGAGGCTTCTTGCTGATAACCGAAAGAACTTCGATCGTCACCAGCCCGATCAGCAGACCGATCGGCGCGTGCAAGAGCATTGGGTGCAGGCGGCCAAGTAGTTGAAAGAGCTGCTCTAGCAAATCCATGCACAACTTTCTTGTAAGGGCTTTTTATGCGAGCAGTTCGCGGCGAACATTCCCGAAGACATCCGTCAAACGGAAATCACGCCCCTGATGCCGGAAAATCATCTTAGTATGGTCAATCCACAGACAATGTAACAAGGTTGCATGGAGGTCGTGCACATCGACCGGGTTCTCGATGATGTTGTAGCTGTAGTCATCGGTCTTGCCGAAGGTAATCCCCGGTTTGATGCCGCCGCCGGCGACCCACATTGAGAAACAGCGTGGATGGTGATCACGTCCGTAGTTTGTTTCAGTCAACGTTCCCTGGCTGTACACCGTGCGGCCGAATTCTCCGCCCCATACTACCAGCGTGTCATCGAGCATACCCCGCCGCTTCAAGTCTGCGAGCAACGCCGCTTGCGGCTGATCGACCGCTTTGGCCTGTGCACGCATTTCGGTGGGCAAGTTGTTGTGCTGATCCCAGCCTCGCATGTAGAGCTGTACAAACCGCACGCCACGTTCGGACAACCGCCGAGCCAACAAACAGTTGGCCGCGAAAGAACCGGGAGTCTTTACATCTGGCCCGTACATGTTCAGCGTTTCTTCATCTTCATCTTTGAAATCAGTCAATTCCGGAACTGACATCTGCATGCGATAGGCCATTTCGTATTGGGCCAATCGCGTCCGCACTTCTGGGTCGAGCGACTCGTTCATTTCTTTGTGATTCAGTTCGCCCACCAGATCGAGCATTCGCCGCCGATCTGAACGCGCAACGCCGTTAGGATCTTTCAGGAAAAGAACTGGGTCGCCCGCAGAACGCAACTTGCACGCCTGGTGCTCGCTGGGAAGGAATCCGGAGCCCCAGAATCGCGCGGAGAGCGCCTGCATATTGCCCAGACCCTGCGTGATCAGAACTACAAACGTCGGCAGATTCGCATTCATGCTTCCCAGGCCGTAGCTCGCCCACGCACCAAAAGATGGCCGCCCTGGCTGCTGATTGCCGGTCTGCATGAACGTGATGCCGGGCTCGTGATTGATCGCTTCAGTATGCATCGAATGCACGTAGCAGATTTCGTGGGACATTGCGCCAGTGAACGGCAGCATCTCCGAAAGCCACGCACCGTCCTGATTGTTCCTGTAACGTGAGAAACGGAACAGGCTGGGCGCGACCGGGAACTTCGCCTGGCCGCTAGTCATGCCGGTCAATCGCTGCCCCTTGCGAATCGAATCAGGCAAGTCTTCGCCAAACCTGCCGCGGAGTTGGGGTTTGTAGTCGTACAGATCAAGCTGGCTGGGAGCTCCTTCCATGTGCAGATAGATAACCCGCTTTGCACGCGGCGAGAAATTCGGGCCAGCGATCAATGGTCCTGACTGTACTGCTTGAGTTCCCGCTGGTCTTCCTGCGCCGAGCAAACTCCCTAGTGCGACCGTGCCCATCGTGGCGGCAAGCGTTTTGCCTGCGACACCAAAGAAACGCCGCCGCGTCAGGTCGAGGTAATGCTCTTCAAGCGGATGCGGAGTTCTTGGAGTGAAGTCGTTCATTGAATCCCTCGATCATTGCTGAGTCGTTGCTTCGTATAAGTTCAACATTGCGTTGGCGATCAACGTCCATGCGGCCAATTCGGTCTTATCTACTTCTGACATCGGCGCCATGCCGTACTTCAGGCTATTAGCAGCGTCTTCTGGTGCGTTTTTGTAGCGTTCACGGAAATCCGCGAGGGCGTTTGTCAGTGCGTTAAGTTGCTGGGTATCGGGTTTTTTGGCTGTGCAACGCTCGAAGATTCTGCTCAGTTTCGCGGCGTCATCACCCGGTTCAGCGAGCGTCCGCTGGGCCAATAC
>SXOY01000273.1 GCA_005776545.1 Planctomycetia bacterium
CCTCATTGCGGCAGAGCTGGTCTTTGGGTCCAATGGCGATCAGGGCGGCCTCGGCTGGTTTATCTTCGCCGCCAAGAACACACTCGACACTTCCGCAGTGTTTGCTGGTTTGCTCATGGTGATCGTGATCGGACTGCTCGTTGAGAATCTGGTTTTCCGCACGATCGAACACAAAACCGTCCGCAAGTGGGGGATGCAGACGTAGCCTACTGCCGTGGCGGGTGCGTTGCGATTGTCGCCAGCGGGGATTCGCCTCGCATACGTTGAATGATGTCGGCATGAATTCGCTGATCGCGGGTAATCGTGAAATGTCCAAGCAGGCGAGATACAAATGTGTCAGCATCCAGCCAGAATGTACCTTGTCCGGGCGGAGCACAGTTCTGTGCTCCGACCCACCAGTCATACAGGCGGGCGTAGCAAACCACCTCTGTGCCCGGCGGCGTCGGTCGTGCGTTGAGCTGGTTTAGAAATTCTGAGTTGCACTTGAGTTGCTTGGCAGCGCGATCGATAGGCGCAAAGGGGGCAATGATCGCTCCTCGGTGCGGCGTCGCAAGCGTAAAAAGGCGGCACACATGCGGCATTCCTGAAATGCCCAGGATCATTCGGGCAATGACGCCACCCATCGAGTGCCCGATGATGTCGATGTCGCGGTGCCCCGCAGCGTGTTTCTGAATTGCCACACAAGCTCTCGTAGTGGCTGATTCAAGGCTCATCGCCAGAGGGCTCGAGACCATGTGAGTCAATTCCGGATTCAATGTGCTCGTGCGAAACGTCGACGCAATGGGCAGTATCGTGATTTTGGGAGAGTGATAGCCTGAGATGATAAACAACGGGCGGGTGAGCTTGAACGGAGCAGCCGCACACGATGCAAGTATGCGCTTCGCCTCGGTGCGCGAAACCGCAAAATGAGGATTCACCTCAACGTGGTCCTGCGGCACGGAAATAGGCGAAGTTTCGGCTGAAGAATCCTGCATGTCGTTTCGGTAGTTCTTTGGAAATGCCGCTGCAGTATTGCAAAACTCTCGCTACTGCTTCGGTTTGCCCTCTGCATTCGCACGAATCGCGGCGATCACCACCTGCACCTGATTGGCCAGCGGACCAAGTGCGTGTCCACCCTGTTTCAGTTCTTCCACATTCGCAATTGTCGAAAACAGTCCTTCAGATGTCACAAGCGTAAATCGCATTTTGTTGATGTCGGGCAACATCGGCGAGGCGTTGGGAGTAAGTAATGCCCGAGAATCCGTCGCCAGTTGCAGCAGTTTGGTGACCGCTTCACGCACTGCCGGGTTGTCGCCCGAACTCTTCACTCCGCCGCCGGTACTGGCGTGGATCGTCGCGGTTCCATCAGCGATGCACACGAGTGTTGCGGTAGCGTTCTTACTGATGGTCCAATCAACAATGAATGCGTGAATGCTTGGATCGCTTGAGAGTCTGCCGCTGAGATTGGCCGGTACGCGAATGTCAAACGCTTTGTTGCGCAAGCCTTCGTGAGGATTCGTTGGCCGCGTTGGTGCCGGATTCGCCGCAGGACTCGGCATGGTGGTTACTGCGGTCGATGCGGTCTGCGGACCAGGCGCAGGTGATGGAGCGGTAGGAGTGGACGCGATGCCGGGCTTTGGCGCAGCGCTCTGAGGCTGGCTCTCGCCGCAGCTACTGGCGGAAATCGCTGCGGCGAGCAAGAGGAGGGATTTGATCTGTTGCGTGCGGTTCATCTTGAAGGGTTCCATGGCAGGGAGAATACGCGTCACTTGTGCAGGTGATCGTGGCCCTCTTTGTGGCCCTCCTTATGGTCATTGTCGTAGTGGTCTTTGAGCAAATCGTGACCGAAATCGTGCTGACGATCGTGCCAGATAGTGTGAATGTGATTGGCATCATTCTGCGTGTTGTCGTATTCGATGATAAAAGTGGGGCCGATCAGGCGGTAGTAATGACCTTGGCCCGGCGTTGTGCTTCCAGCCCAGGCAAACCGGATCAGGTTCAGGTCGGCCTTGCGGATGCGTTCGAGTTCATGATCTGCAAGTTCTTGTCGCAGATTGTGGGCAAACTCACCAATGAGCATCTCAACCAATTCACGCTGCGATGTGTTCATCTTCGAAAAAAGCAAGCCTGCCTGTGGTTCTGGAATAGCCGCATCAAGTTCGCGGCCGGGAATGGTGTAAATATCGGGTGGTGCAACCTTTGCGATGATCGCTTCCTTTTGCTGAGCTTCATCGAGCGATGTCACGAGTTGCCTGCCCAGATCCTCCTCCGCCGCGAGAACGCGAGTTCCGGCATTCCGACCTGATCGTACTTCCGCAGGATTTGTCCCCATGAATGCCGGTGTGACAGCGATTTCATTCGAAACTGAAGTAAAGTTCAGACACAGGTGATGTCCCTCAATTCGCCAGCCCCAGGGCATCGAGTCACCGGGCGAGCCGAAAATAGAGATGGAATAGTTGTGCGGAATGCGCATCCCACTTTCGCTACCTGCGACTCGTTCCATGTCCAGCAAAACCGTTTCAAGTGCCATAATCGACTCAGTTTTCCTGACTCCTTGTTCGCTGAGCGAAGAGCGAAGCAGGTGGCGAGCGGCGAGGTTCTGCTCTTGGGTCATGTCGCGGAATGCAAGTCCCGGCCGCGTCCGCGGCACGAAATGCCAGTCATTTCTTTGCTTTCCTTCGAATGCAAAGACCGTACTGACTCGATTCTCCGGAGGCAGTGTCTCGATGAAAGCGCTAGCTGCTGCCATCATCTCTTGGTGAGCGATTGGAGAAATAGAGAGTGAGTGCTCAATCTGTGATTGTCTGGCACTATGAGTACATCCAGCGATTGCGATGACAAAGAACGCAAGGAGGCGGGTTTGTGAAGCAAGGGTCAGCATGGCTGATAGTACAGGAGCCAGCTACATACTGCCGCCGCAGATTCCTTCAACTTCGTCAGATTACGCAAAAGTAAGATGCAAACAAAAAGCACTGGCCCCAGAAAAGGACCAGTGCTTCTAGTATTGTCTATTAGATCGAATTCAACGACGGCGACGAGCAACGACCGCGCCGAGGCCGAGGAGAGCAAGCGTTCCCGGTGCCGGAATTGGCATAGGAAGGTTGCCGTTTGCACTTAGACCAGAGTCGTACACTGACGCTTGTGAGAACGTCGGGCCGATCGGGCTTGAGAAGAGCAGAACGACGCTGTACTGATCAACCTGGATCGAGGGAACCAGGAAGAGGTACGATGCACCCTGTGCGGAAAGGAAAGCAAAATTGGTGTTGATCGCACCGACATCGCCGGTTGGACCTACGCCGGACTGATCTTTTCCAAGTGAAGAGATCGGTCCAAGCGAGTTGATACCAAGCTGGCTGAACTGAGTGGTGCTCAATCCGCCGTTTGCAACTCCGGTGTTGTACACCTGATATGCATAGACGAAGTCGTTCGCCGGTGGTGCAGCAAAACCTGCGAATGGCGTGTAGTTGCCGGGGAATTGTCCCGGCGCAAACACGGCAAAATCCACGGTAACGTCAAGGGAGCGAACCCCGTTCGTTGAAAAGAAGTTAGTCTGCCCTTGCCATGTTGCAGGCTGGTACAAACCTGAAAGCGAGTTCAAGAGAACTCGGTTCGTCCAGCTTGCCGAAGCAACTGAAGAAACTGCCCCCATAGCCGCGACGGCGGCGATGCACAATCCGACCTTTCGTGAAAGCAAAACCATAAATCTTTCTCCTCCCATATCCCCGGAACAAAATTGGAACTTAGGTACTAGCGACGACGACGGGCCGAGGCGATTCCAGCCATGGCCAAGAGGCTAAGAGGTGCCGCAGTTGGAACTGGGCTGGGCAACTCTAATTGAACTTGTTGACCTTCATCAATAACCGATGAGCTGTACATCTGTGGCCCAAGCGGGCTGGTGTAGAGCAGAACTTGTGAGTGTTGGCCGGGATTCACTTTCGTGAATGGGCCACCAGCGTTCATGAAGATCGATCGGAAACTGGAAGTCGGGAATCCAGACCCGCCCAAGCTGTCTTGGAAGAGCGGCATTACTCCACCTGGTGTGCCATGAATCGGGTCAAATCCACCGTCATACACCACTGAAGCATCTTCAAAGCCTATTGAAACGTTGCTAAATGGACGGGTGGTTGACAAATTGAACGCTTGATATGCGTAGACGAAGCGAGCTCCACCTGAGGGATCGCCAGGTCCGTAATTTCCGGGTGCATAAACAGCATAATCAACTAGAACGTTGAGTACCCCATCCGCAAAAAGGGTGGAACCGCGCCAAGCAGCCATTGCGTTTGGATCCGTTGCGAGCGGCCCAGCCATCGCTGTTGCAAGAATCGAGAACGCACTAATTGCGCCGATGCATCGAGCATTTACTTCCATGTGTTTCTCTCTCTCTTCTCATTGAACCCGCCGACTCGCGCCGACAGGTGGAACTCTCTC
>SXOY01000274.1 GCA_005776545.1 Planctomycetia bacterium
CATATCTTAATTCTTGTTCGAGCCATGTGTGACAATATGCTGACAGATTCAACACTCCATCAAGCCTTTGCTCCTTCGGCCTCAATAAGTAGCCCATCAATCATGGCAATGTGCTCTTCATCGCCGGCGATCTTGCGAAGTTCTTGAAGCACAACCCGCGCCGCATTTGTTTCGCCAAGGTGCCGAAATTGCACCATCGCCGCCATTGCCCGGGCTGCAAACACATCTCGATCTTTGGGATACGCCGCGACAAAGGCCTCAAATGCCGCATGTGCGATTCGATACTCCTCCGCCTTCATCAACCCGCTGCACAATTCCATTTGACGATCCCGCTGCAATGCCCGAACCGCCACTGAAAGACCAGGCAAGCTCAGCAGTTCGCCATATTTCTGACCGGCCGATTTCCAATCAGACGTGCGGCAGTCCTCTGCAAGTAACGCCCGCAACGCTGCCGCTTTCTCGTTCATTGCAATTGAGGGATCGGGCACACTCTTGCGAAATGGGCTTGTCAGTGACTTGAACATCCTCTGATCCGCCGACATCTCACCAACCGTCAACGCTGTTCGAAATGCAACACGCCGCCGCATCCTGTTAATCAGCGCCAGCACATCAAACTGGTCTCGCGGCACCAACCTGGTGGCCAGCAACAAGCATCCGATAATAAAACCAATCGCATACCCCGCCAAATGCACCATCCACGCTGTGTGCGGTCCATGAAACACAATGTCTTTTATCACACAAAACACAAGGAACCAACGTGCCGAAATGCTGAAAATCCTGAAAAGCAACAACACCCGGATTTCAATCAACGGAAATAGCACCACAAACGCCCCGGCGATCACCGCAATCGAGCCAGAAGCACCGATCACCGGCGACGGGGTCACCATCGAATTCAGCAACACCGCTGCGGCCCCGCCAAGCAAATACAGAATCGTAAATCCCGCATGACCCAGTTTTTCTTCAAGTGCTGGTCCAAAAACCCATAGAAAGACAATGTTTCCCAGCAGGTGCAGGATATCAGCATGAGCGAATTGGTAGGTAAACGCCCGCCACCACTCAGCCCAATTCAGCACAAAGTGCATTCGCGCGTAATTAGTCCCCTCGCCATCCAGTTCTCGCAGCCCCATAGCCCACAGCCCTGCCGAAAACAGGGTGGTGATTGAGATCAATGTAAACGTCGCAACGGGTGTCCGCCGAAGTGAAATCTCGGTTCCAAGGGGTATCAGCACGAATAGATCATATCTCCCCTATAGCTTCTCACCCAAATCGCCCCGAACATGAGCAGAAACTCAAGTTTCCACAACGAGATTGGCAAATTGGTCGATGCTCAGATCAACTAGGATTACTCCCGCAAAAACACTCTCGAAGAAGAAGGTACCAAATCATGACAACTCCATCCACTACTTCTATACTTGCCACTCCTAATCTCCAGAACCGTGGAACTAACGAAGGGTCTCAAAAAATGGCAGCGTTCTCAAAGGGTCTCGAAGGGGTCGTCGCATCAGATACCAAGCTCTCGTTCATCGATGGCGAAAAGGGTGTTCTTGAATACATCGGAATAGCGATTGGCGATCTCGCTGAGAACAGCACCTTCGAGGAATCCGTGTTCCTTCTTTGGAACGGACGCCTCCCCAATGCCGCCGAACTGACGGCTTTCAACGCCGCCATTCGCGCCAAGTACGACCTTCCCGATGGATTCATGGAGCGCATCCGCCAGGTTCCCAAGACCGCCGAACCCATGCACGTGATGCGTACCTTGATCTCAAGCCTCTCATTCTGGGACAACACTCCCAACAAGAACGATCTTCCCAGCATTCGCGAAAAAGCCCTCAACATCTTCGCCAAAGCCCCCACTATTCTCGCGGCGTTCCATCGCCACCGCACCGGCATGCCAGTGATCGCGCCCAACAAAAACCTCTCGCTCTGCGAGAACTTCCTCTACATGCTCAATGGTGAAATGCCTAAGCCCACAATGTCCAAAGCTCTCGATGTCTGCATGATCCTGCATACCGACCACGGCCTCAACAACTCGACTTTCACCGCACGCGTTATCACCTCAACCCAATCCGATATCTACTCTGCACTCACAGGCGCTATTGGCTCACTCCGCGGCCCGCTCCACGGCGGCGCCAACGAAGGCGTCATGATCATGCTCAACGAAATCGGCTCGGTTGACAATACCGAGAAGTTCATCCAGAACAAGCTGGAAAAGAAAGACAAGATCCCCGGCTTTGGCCATCGCGTCTACAAGTCATACGACCCACGCGCCACGCACCTCAAGAAACTCGCAAAGGCTCTCGCAGAAGAAACCGGCAACTCCGGCCTTTACGAGAAGTCGATGCGGATCGAAGAAGTCATGATGCGCGAAAAAGCCGCCAAGGGAATCTATCCCAACGTCGATTTCTACTCCGCCACAACCTACCACTGCATCGGTCTGCCGCTCGACCTCTTCACACCCATGTTCATCATCGGCCGCGTCGGCGGCTGGAGCGCACACGTGCTCGAACAGCTCGGCGACAACCGCCTCTTCCGCCCCGATGTCAACTACACGGGCCCGCACGCTGTGGCCTACACGCCAATCGGCAAGCGCTGATCAGCAACCCGCAGACATTGCCGCAACAAAGTCAAGGTAGTCGAAGA
This sequence comes from Planctomycetia bacterium, assembly GCA_005776545.1. The sequence goes on from SXOY01000274.1 coordinate 2,641, forward strand.
AATCGACCACGCCATCGGTATTGATATCGGCTGTCCCGTATCCAACCGAAAACGGCAGCAGGAAATCCAAGTAATCAAAACTGTCAACGACGCCATCGTTGTTGAAATCCGCAAAACACTGGCAAACCAGCGAGGACAAAAACGCCGAAGAGTTGCTCGATGTCGCAGTAGCCGACATGAACTTAAAGCTCCCACCAACATATAGCCGCGATCCAAAACTCTGACCTGTTATCGTGGGCTGATAGCTCCCGACCGCTGCGGGAAATCCGGTTTTGGGCGCGAGAACTGTCTGCCCATCAACGATACGAAGAACTGTCGTGGCCGTCGGCGAACTGCCTGCCGGTGGGAACCAGCCAATCGCGTAGAGCCTTCCACCATGAATTTCAAAGTGTTCCGTAATTGCTTGTGTTCCAGAACTCTGAGCCGTGTTAATTGGGACCGTTGACGTCCCCGTCCAAGCCGCTAGCACAGGCAACCCGCCTCCAATATAAAGCTGGCCGTTGAAAGACTTGAGTGCATAGCGACTGTTTGCCGCCTGCGCTGCCGGCACTGGCTCAAGGCCCGAAAGATCCCACACCCCAACAAGTGTTCCCAGCGAATCACCAGCCATATACAACCGGCCATTGAATGTCTCAAGTGCATTCACCGCAACTGATCTATTCGTCCCAGGAAATCCATTCACCCAGCTGGTCCCATCCCATTTCGCCAACCCGTAATACGGCTGCCCACCTGGACTCTGACGCAACAGACCGTTGCCATATGCATACAGCACGCCATCATGCACGTGCATCCCCTTCACATTTCCTTCAAGCGCACCCATCGCGTCCCACGTTGCTCCATTAAAAACAGCCACACCCGATGGTCCACCTGGAATACTGAACGCTCCACCAGCGAGCAGTTGTTCTCCAAACTCCACAAAGCAATTCGCACTGAACCCGGCATCGTTTCCGAATTGCGACCACGAATCCCCATCAAACGCGGCCATCCGCCTCGCATTCACTCCTCCAACCTGCGAAAACGAACCGCTCACAATCAGTCGATCCTGATATTTCGTTAACGCTGAAACCGTCCCATTAATTCCGCTCAGGAGTCCGCTCCAACGCCCATTACTGAGCGATGCAACCCGAAGCGCGGGCTTTTCATCTGCTCTCGTAAAATCGCCGCCTGCATAGAGCTTTCCCGCAAACTGTGCAAGCGTCCGCACATCTCCATTGATCCCACCAGAAATCGGTTCCCATCCGCCATTCACAAATTTCGCAACGTGATCCAACTGCGTTCCGTTCGACTTCGTAAATCCACCCGCCGCGACAAGTTCCCCATTGATCTGCGAAAGGTGGTACACCGGTCCTTCAAGTCCATGTCCCACTTCCCGCCAGCGCGTTCCATCACAACGTCCGACACACGTCACCGCTTGCCCATCGGAAGCCTCAAAACTTCCTCCGGCAACAATCTCATTATTCACAATGCAGATTGTATGAACCGCCCCATCAAATCCTGCCCCAATCACACTCCACTGCGTTCCATCCCATGCCGCAATCGAATTGACATCTAGCCCGCCGCTGCCGCCGACATGTGTCATCCTGCCGCCGACGATCCAGCGATCACCCATCCGCTCAAGTGCAATCACTTCGCCCGTCACAGAATTACCGACAGTGCTCCAAAGCCCATCTCGCAGCACTTGAAGATTCGCATCCGCTGTGAACCCCGTCCCTGTTCGTGCGCCAACGTAGATTCCATCAGCCATCGGTCGAATGACATTGATCTGCGAGCCAACACCAAGAGTCGGGCTCAACGATGTCCACACGCCATTTTGCCAGCGACGCAATACTGCGCCGGGGCTCCCACCTTCCGCCAGCAGCGAATTCCCATCTACTGCAATATTCCTGACAGTTCTCCCAGACCCCGTGCCCAGCGGCACAAATCCCTCCCCATTCCACTTCACAATGTTCGCCGCCAACCCACTCCCGGCTAGCCCGAAACTGCCACCCAGATACAACGCTGGTCCGGTTCCGTCATCGAACACAACCGAAGAGAACACCGCCCCATCAAGCCCGGAATACGAGTCAATCGGCGTGGGTACGGGTATGCATTGGCCATTCGCAGCGGTGGCAATCAACACAAGGGGAATCAAGTATTTCATGTGAGTCATCCCACCTTTGTCCAGAGGTAAATCTGCCCGAAAAACAGAGCGAAACCGGAGGCTCTACGCCACCAGTACGCCAATTACGCAAGAATTGTACCAGCCCGATCAATCGTGGTTGCAAGTCCTCAGCCTTGTCCAACCCCTGATTCCCGCACACTTAGACGTACTTGTACGTGATCGGTTTCTCAATATCCGCAAGCAAACTGGCATGGACCGGGCACGCATACCCCACCTTTTCAATTCGCTCCCGCAATTCCACAGGAATCGATGCCGGCAATTCGACCACCACAGGCAATCGGGCAATTCGCCTCGGCTCCGGCGGCACGCTCATGTGCTTTTCCACAGTCGCTGTCGGCTTCCCAATCTGAATCCCGTTCCGCTCGCAATACATCGCGATCGTCGTCAAAATGCACGACACCAGCCCAGTGGCAATGAGATCGGTCGGCGAAAACGCTGATGCATCGCCGCCAATGTCCCTGGGCGCATCGGTCTTGAGCGTGATGCCCTCCGGATGACCCATACTGCATTTCTTGTTGCCCGTGTACTTCGCCGTGATATTAACCATCGGCAACCATAGGTAACACTTGCTTCATTGGGCGCAGACCAGCCCGTGCCAAAGGCATCCTGTCTCCTGCTCTCGCCCGTGTCACAGATCTGTCACCAGCCATCACAAGTCACCGAACGCATTCGCTACTTGCGGGTTACATTATTGGGGGCATCATCCCCCTATTTGTCGATAACAATCCCTTCCAAGGAGTGCATCATGCTTCGTCCAATTCCCGCCACCGTACTCATCACATTTGCAGGCCTCGCCGCCATCCCCTCCGTCACCGCTGCGGCCCTCGCCCAACCTGCGGCCAACTCTGAAGTCATCTCCGGCACCTCTATCCCCCTCTCCCGCCTCACCCTCTACCGCTCCGGCGTCGGCTCCTTCCAGCGCAACGGCATCGTCAACAACAACGCTCGCGTCCAGCTCCGCTTCAACACCGACACTATCAACGACATTCTCAAATCCATGGTCATCCTCGACAAAAGCGGTGGCACCATCGAAGGGGCAAGCTACGGCTCCAAAGACCCGCTCGAACGCCGCCTCGCTTCCTTCGCCATCAACGTCGCCGACAATCCCAAGTTCTCTGAACTCGTCTCCCGTCTCCGCGGCAGCGAAGCCACGCTCGTCACCACCGATGGCAGTGTCACCGGCACCATTCTTAGCGTCGAGAATCGCACCGAGACTCGCCTGGATCAGGGCAAGAACACAACCGTTAACATTCCATTTGCGAATGTAATAACTGGTGGCGGCATTCGCTCTGTGAACCTTGACTCCATCCGCTCATTCACCTTGAGCGACCAGGCTCTGCAAGCGGAACTCAACAAAGCTCTCGCCGCACTTGCCGAATATCGCGCTGAACGCACAAAGACTGTCGAGATCGGTTTCCGCGGCGATGGCGCACGCGATGTTGTCATTTCCTACGTCCACGAACTCCCCGTCTGGAAGGCCAGCTACCGACTGGTTCTTCCCGATGAATCCCCCGCCGCTGCCGCCAAAGTCTCTGCGCCACAGATCCAGGGCTGGGCGATTGTCGAGAACACAACAGATGAAGATTGGCAGAACATCAAGCTCTCGCTCGTCTCCGGCCGCCCCGTGAGTTTCAAAATGGACCTGTACGAGCCGCTTTACGTCGCTCGCCCCACTGTCCCCGTTCCCACAGTCCCCGGCGTTGCGCCGCGCATCTACGACCGCAGCAAAGCGGCAGAGCCAGGGGAATACATGCTGAAGGGCCTTACTTCCGCTCCTGCAGCAGCAGCTCCGGGACGACCTACCGGCAGCCCAGGCGGCGAATATCGCAAACGTGCTGAAGCTGGCACCGCGGGACTAGAACAAGCTGACAAAGCCGGCGCACCTCCCGCCTCAATCTCCGCCGACGACATGACCGGCTACGCCGCCCAGGCTCAAGCCCAAGCCGTCGAAACCGGCGAAGTCTTCCAGTACGAACTCGTCTCACCCGTCACCATCCAGCGTCAGCGCAGCAGCATGCTCCCCATCATCACGAGCAGCATCGACGGCCGTCGCCTCTCAATCTTCAATCGCGCCGATGGCTCAGAACACCCAATGCGCGGCGTCGAACTCACCAATTCCACCGCCGCTCAACTCCTCCCCGGCCCCGTCGCGGTCTTCGACTCCGGCATCTACGCCGGCGATGCCCAGATCGGCCACGTCTCACCCGGCGACAAACGTTTGCTCGCATACGCCGTCGATCTCGATGTCACCAGTCAAGTCAAAGAAGACAACGCCAACTCACTCCGCAAAGTCCGCATCGTCAATGGCCTCCTCGAACACACCTATACATATCGCCGCGGCATCGAATACTCCTTCACCAACAAAGACTCAAAACGCGCCCGCACCATCCTGATCGAACACCCCAAAGATGGTTTCTCTGACCTCATCGAACCCAAAAAGGCCAGCGAAGAAACCAACAACCTTTTCCGCTTTGAACTCCCTCTGGATGCAGGCAAAGCGGGCGCACTCAAAGTAGTTCAAGAGACCGTGCAATACTCCACTCTCGAGCTTCTGAACTTCGACAGTAAACTCCTGGCTCAATACTCAACCGATGGCAAAGTCAGCAAGGCAGTCTTAGATGCC
>SXOY01000275.1 GCA_005776545.1 Planctomycetia bacterium
AATGCGGCGTTGGCCGTGTATCCATAGAACTGACCGACCCAGCGATCGACCGGGAAGAATGGGCCGCCTTCGCGGGCGATTCCTGCCGGTGTTTGACGGATGGGTTGAGCATCCAGGAAATCTACGTTCAGTCGCATGTACCCCATGGAGTTAATGACGATGCCAGCGACAATCGTTGCCGCGAGCCCACCAAGAACAGCGCCGCCCGCATAATCGGTGGCCCGATCGACACGGGTGTTAGCGCGAAGTGTCGCGTCAACAGTCACACGCAAGATAGCAAGTGACACAGCAAAGGGCAATGCCAGACCTAATCCCCATGCGGAGTCGCGCAGGAAGTCCTGGCCGGTATCCAGAAGTGTGAACGCCGTCTTTTCCCAAAATGCAAACGCGATCGCGCCCGCGATCACAGTGCAGATGAGATTCAGAAGCGCGGAGAAAAATCCGCGTGTCATCCAGATGTACAAGCCAAGTGCGACGATTGCGATGCCGGCGATACTGACGATCATTTCAGGATTCCTTTGTGTGGAGGCCTGCGGGCGAGCTGGGAAGAGAAATTTTTCGAACTACTGAATCTACTGAATCACTGCTTTGCGGGAACTGGTTTGGGGCCTGGCGTTACGGCTGGTGCTGGAGCGGTTCCGCTACCACCTGCACCTTCCTTGCCATCGGTTGTAATACGAACAACTTCCTCGACGCTGGTGGTACCGTCGATAGCGCGGCGAAGTGCTGATTGCTGCATGCTGGGAAGTTGCCTCTTGCGAAGCTCTCCCTTCAGCCCGACAAAGTCCTTGGCGCGAATGCGGTCGCGACAGGCATCATCAAGCTGGAACACCTCAAAGACACCTTCCGCACCAAAGTAACCGGAACCCTTGCAGGCCGGACAGATTTCAGGCTTGTTCTTGATCAGGACCTGGCCGCCCTTCTTAAAGAGCTGTTTCACCTTGTCTGCTGGCAAACCCAGTTTCTTGAGTACATCTGGGGTGGGTTGATAGGCCTGCTTGCAATTGCCGCAGAGCTTCCGCATGAGCTTTTGGGAGACCACGCCGCGAAGGGTCTTGCCAGCGAGTTCGGGTTCAGCGACCGCTTGCACATACCCCATGATTGCGGCCATGGCGTTGTCCGCAGGAATCGAAACATAGATTCGCGTGCGTTCCTGATCTGCCTTGGCGATTTCTTTCGCGGTTGCCGCATCTGGCAACTCCGCGATGGCGACGACATTGGGATCTCGCCGCAGGATCGACCGGACCAATGCAAAGTATTCTGGTCCATCTGGTTGGCCAGGATCAAACTTATTCTGGCGTGCGCCTTCAAGTGAATCCTGAATATCTACTTCCACAGTCTGCACGTTGCTTGTGTACGCATCGTGCTGGCGGACAACCGTGTACATTGTGGAGGTGCGACCCTGGTCCGGTGGTGCTGCAAGGAGCACGACGCCCTTGCCATCATCCACAATTGCTTTCAATTCGGTGATCTGCTGTTCCATCAAGCCTGTGTTCTCGAGGCTGCGGCGAACTGCCTTTTCCGGATCCACGATGATTGAAAGGCGAACACCCTGCTGCGAGCCAGATGAAACCACACGCATTGGTTTGGAATCTGCGCCTCTTTCGACTCGACAATCGCCAACCAGCCGTTTGCGGCGATCGGCAACGTCCAGCTTTGCAGCGGTCTTCCAGAAATCAATCAACTTGACAGCTTCTGCGCCGGGCATTGATTCGCCGCTCTGACGCACGGAATCAACCAAATATGAAACCGCGTACATGGCGTCTTTGCCTGTTGGAGTAAGGTCAACCTGGCTGGCCCGCAGATCAAACGCGTGCAATACCAGCTTTTCCGCGGCAAGCCGGACCACAAATTCTGGTGTGTCTCTTGCAGGTACAACGATTGCCATTTTGTCATTGCCGCGAACGACAAGCTCTGAACCTGCGCCTTTTTCGTCCTTCTTCTCTTTGCTGGTTTTCTTCTTCGTTCCATCGCCCGTTGCGAACAATTCGCTCCACTTGAGCTGGCGGCCGTCGGGAAGCCGCTCGTCTTCATTGTTCACTTTCATGAACACAAAGATATTTGCGAAGAGCAGCAGCGACTGCACTGCCACTGAGACAAAAATCGCCCAGGATTCCTGGATCGGCATTGCGACGGCGATTAGGAACGCGACCGTGCCCCAGATGAGATTAATCGTGTTCCATTTTTCACGAGACAGGTGGTATTGGGCCGTGAACTTGTCAAAGACCTTGGTGCACACGTATGCCCAAGGCATCACGGGCAGAAGAAGCAACAGTGGCTTCCACCAGGAGACGAGCGACATTGCCCCGTCTCCGAGAGTTGGCAAAAAACCACTTGAAGCGAATTCGCCAGTCTGTGCAATCGCACTACCAGCCACGAGTCCAGAAACCCTGACAGCGAGATCCAGCATCCAGAGACTCCATCGCCCGATGGCTTACACCAGTCGTGCTTGTGTACAAGGGAAAACGACCACACGCGGGTCGCGAGCACCCGCATAAATCCTGACCGTCGATTGTTCGCAGCCCGTTACTAGGAAGCGAATATTCGAGCCTTTCAATATATCCGATCCTCATCAAACATGGAGGTTTCCCGCCAGTTTGAACACTTCAGCGTTGCGATCCCGAACAGAACGGGACCAAGTAGGCGATTGCCAGAACTTCGCGATCATCCAATTTCAGCGCTTCGCGACCGGCGTTGAAGTATTGCCAGCGCGCTTACGCATCTGCATGCGGAAGTCTTCCACGTTTGGTGAAACTTCTTCGGCAATTCGGATGTGAACGTATTCCTTCTCAACCAGTTCAACGAGGTGATCGTTGAAATCGATCATTCCCTGCTGCTTGGCTTCGATCGCACGCAGGTATTCGCGAATTTCGCCTTCGCGTGATTCCAAAATCTGTTTACGCACAACTGCATTGTTGATGAGAATTTCGATTGCCGGAATGCGGTGGATGTTTTCGTGTAGTGTCGGGAGCAATTTCTGATACACGAACGCACGCATCTGGTACGCCAGGATTCGCCGCACTCCATCGACTTCATCTGCTTCGAACAGACCGTAGATACGGCTGAAGCACTGTGTCGTTGACGACGCGTGGATGGTTCCGTACACCAAGTGGCCGGTCTCCGCAGCGTGCAACGCAGCGTGGAATGTTTCGTTATCGCGCATTTCGCCGACCAACACAACGTCAGGATTTTCACGCACCAAGGCTCGCAGTGCGATCTTGAAGTCGAGGCAGTCAATGCCGATTTCCCGCTGGTTAATCGTGGCTTTCTTATCTTCGAAGATGTATTCGATCGGATCTTCGATCGTCACGATGTGGACGGGCTTTTTCTCGTTGGTCAGGTCGAGCATGGCCGCGATTGTCGTGGATTTGCCCGAACCCGTTACGCCGCAGAGCAGCACGATGCCGTTGGGCTGCAAGGCGATATCTTCCATAATCGGCGGCAAGTACAACTCATCAAACTTACGAATGTGACTCGTAATCAAACGAGCTGCAACTGAAAGCTTGCCGCGGGCTTGGAACAAATTGACGCGGAACCGATTGTGCTTGTCATAGTCATATGCAAAGTCGACTGAGCCGAACTTGTGCAGATCCTCGATCTGTTCTTCAGTCAGAATGTGCTTGGTGATCGAAAGAAACTCTTCCATCGAAATTGGAGGAGTGTCCAGAGGCTTGAGCGAACCGCGTACACGCAGCTTTGGCGGCTGGTCGGTCTTCATGATCAAGTCAGATGCCTTGAGCTGAATTGCTGCTTGCAAAAACTTACCGAAACGCGTCTCATGCGGATCGTGTTTGCGATCAGGGTCGAGTGTGACGTGGCCGCTCGGGCCGTCGGATTTGTGGTGGCTCATTGTTTTCGAACTCCCAGAGACCGTCTCGCCGGCAACAGAAGCTGATGGCGTAACAGATGCTGTCTCAATAGTTGACAAGATAGCCTCCAAAGACCACTGATGGAACCAACAGTCAGGCAAGTTCAGGCACAAATCGCTTTGTGCGCATTAAGCAGCGCAGAAGGCACTCGCCTTCATCGCTATCAATGGTTCGCTACCTGCCAGTCATCGGTTCTGGTCTGTTTGACAGAACTGCCCCGGATTGTGAGATTTTTCGGATGGGAAGCAAGAAAAAGAACCCGGCACAGGGCCGGGTTCTTTGCGTTCAGAGGTATTCGAAGACTCGATGCAAACTCAGTTGTTCATCAGTTATTCATCATCAGAAATGCCAAGGGATCAATCCGATGGCTGCTCCCTGACTGAGCTTGTGCTTCCGCGGCCAATGCAGCAGCTTGGGCTTCTTCTGCCGCACGGTTGCCCAGGAACTTAGCTTCTAGTTCAAGGCGGATCTTTTCCATTGCCTTGTTCTGAATCTGACGCACGCGTTCTTTGGTCACGCCGATGATCTGACCAACTTGCTCCAGAGTCATGGGCTTTTCCTGCATGCCTGAGTCAATGCCAAAGCGGTGTTCAATGACGGTCCGCTCGACATCAGTCAATTCTGCCCTGTTTTCCTGAACAATCCGCTTCACTTCTTCCGCAGCGTCCTTCTCGAACGAAGCACGCTTGGTTTCAAGGAAATTAGACCGTTCAAGTTTTGGATCGAAATCCGTTGGGAAGCGCTGACGATACTTGCTCAGCTTCATGCCCTGGCGGCTGAATGCTTTCAGAATCGCGCGGCAGGCATACGTGCTGAACTTGTAGCCGCGGCCGGCGTCAAACTTATCAACAGCGCGGAGCAGTGCCATGTTGCCTTCACTGACAAGGTCAGCGAAATCAACTTCGCTCATGCGTGTGCGCTTTGCCATTGCCAGAACCAGCGCGAGGTTGGTTTCTGCAATCTGTTCGCGAATTCGATCCGCAAGGCGGTACCAGCGGAGCACTTCGGTGGCCTGCTCGCCGGTTGGCAAACGGGTAGCGGTTTCCCACACTTCCTGCTGCAATTTCCACACGCGATAGCGAGCGTAATTGAACTGGTGGAACAAGATTTTTTCCTGCGCTGCAGTCAGAATGACCTGCTGTGCGCTTTTCACAGAACGCTTGCGATCGTTGCCCGAAAGATCATCCATGACGGGGTGATACCACGTCGTGTCGGGCTTGGGGACATCGGGAACTTCGTTGTAAATCTTGTTATCGGCTCCGCCTTCATAGAATGCGGGGCTGTCAATGAAATCTTGTTCGGATGAGAGAATCTGCGCGAGCAACCGCTCATCTTCCGCAGACAGGCGGCGCTTTGCACTGGGCTTGGACCCAACTTTTGCGGTCGCACTTCCGGCGGTCGCAATAACGACAGTGCCACCGGCCCGGCGACGAGCTTGTTCAAGCGGGCTGACGATTGTTTTGGTGCTAGTTTTCACTGCGACTTTTTTTGGTTTGACTGACAGAACTGCTTCCACGTTGGCTCCCTTGCCCTTTGTCGGATTCCCTCTTTGAGATTTTTCCTCACTCATTAAGGTCTTCCTCTTGTTGAGAGGCCGAAATCGAAGGTTAATGCCGCAATCCTGCGGCGATACAACACTGGCGAGCATACCCGAAACCGTCCGGTTCTGCCTGCCATTGCCCCTTCGATGCCGTCCGCAGAGCAAAGCTTCGATCCCTCAATATGCTTTGGAGTTTTTTTGGTGCCTTTCAGGTCCCAAAAATACCACAACATACGCCAGTAGCTCGTGCGACCACCATCTTACGCCTATGCATGCCGAATTGTTCCGTCTTTTGAACCTCTAAATGAAGCTCAAATCCGTCACAGGAACCTCGAAAGTCGATCCAAGCCGTCTGTTGTTCCTTGCGGTTTTCGCACATACCGTGCTACTTAGAAAGGTTCTACATTGGACCTGATTGCAACGTCCGGATAAGCTCTGTTTCAGCAGGCAACTGCGTTCACAGGTAGAGGATATCAGATTCTCTTCGTTACGCCAAGTGGTGAATGAAGATTGTTCATATGATTGTGGACAAGTTGTTAATGTTCGGATAAAAGTCGGGTTAATAACGAGGAGTTTCGCAATGCCACTTTCACTTGCACCGCTTCCATACTCACACGATTCCCTTGAACCGGTTATCGATACCCTGACGATGCAAATCCACCACGGAAAGCATCACCAGGCTTACGTTGATAATGCCAATAA
>SXOY01000276.1 GCA_005776545.1 Planctomycetia bacterium
AATACAAATCACTCGAGTTCTTTGCATCGCCTTTTCCGCCGAGATTGGCGATCGCCTTCGCACACGCGGTCTTTACAGCGTTGATCGAAGACTTTGCTTCAACATCGGCCAGGAACGGAACAGCAGTGCGGCGACCCAGCATTCCCATCGCACGAGCCACGATTTCCTGCTGTTCCGGCGGCAGGTTGCCAATCGCCATGCCCAAGGGCATCACTGCCTGCCGTCCCATATCACGCATCACTGACTGAACTTCAGCCTGCAGCGCAGGATTTGAGCCATCGAGCAATGCTGTAAGCAATTGCGGCATCGCGTATTCGCCAGCGGGGATCAGTCGCTCGCGAGCCATGATGCGGCCGCGTACCGGCCCAGTCAACATCGATATCGCCTGCTTGATCTGCTCCGGGTCGCGAGCCATTGAAATCTTGCCGCCCTGATACGCACGCTGTAACTTTCCCGCGGTCTCTTCGAGTTCGGTCACTTTCATCGCCCGAGCGACCGCGTCATTAAAACGGCTTAAATCGCCGGATTTTTCAACGGCAGCAACAAAATCGGCTCCACTGAGGTTCTTGCGAATAAGTTCTTCACCCATCGCCGCCGCCAGGTCATAACGAGCAATGCGTACATAGTGGACAAAGTCGCGTACCAATTCACGCGCTTCAGTAACATTTGCTGCGGCCGCTGGCGGCACGGCTGCGGCAGGCTGCATTGCAACCGCCGAACCAGCACACATGAGTAGAACAGACGCAATCAAAGCTGAGCGAGAGGCGAAATTCTGCACTGGCGACTCCTGACTAATTCAGTCCATTGAACCCACGTGGCATCCAACCAATACCAGAGTTGAGAATTACTCACCCAACCCGGGCCAAACCACAGCGACTTTAGGCCGGAGTTTGAGTTCTCCGACCAGATGCCACAGGATATGGGTCTTCACTCTAACGGATATCTGTTCACAGGTCAATTCTAGGAATTTGTTTCTATCCGATCATGTGCCTAACTTGTGATCAAGACTGAATAACTCCCAAAGCGAACACATAACTAGTCTGGTAACTGAAACCTTTGCATATGACGAGTATGAGGAGTCAAGCGACCCTGTGGTTTCGCCGATCGCTAGCACGTGCGCCGCCCGCACCGGTCCTCAAGTTGTTCTGGGGAACCGGTGATGTCGAAATGACCTGCGATCGGAGATCGCTCGGAACGCGCCCAGGCCCCGAGGTGAGTGATGGCTTTGCTAGACAAGGAAGTTTTAACAACCGGCGAGGTCGCCAAGATCTGTAACGTCGCTCCCAGGACGGTCTCCAAGTGGTTCGATTCCGGATCACTCAAAGGCTACCGCATCCCAGGTTCACGCGATCGCCGTATCCCCGCCGCTGAACTCGTGAAATTCATGAAGGCACACAACATTCCGCTCGAAGGAATGTCCGGCGGCCGCACGCGTCTTCTGATCGTTGATGATGAACGCGAAGTGCTAGACACACTCGCTCGAGTGTTGACAGAGCAGACGAATTACGACATTCGCACCGCGCCCACCGCGTTCGCCGCAGGAATGGAATGCGAGCGTTTCAAGCCCGGTGTCATCCTCATGGATGTGCACCTCGGCGAAACACAATCCGGTCAAAGTGATGCCCGTTCGGTCGCCGATATGGTTCGCAAAAACGAAAACCTCCAGTTTACCAAACTCATCGCCATGAGCGGCAAATTGACCGATGGTCAGGCCATGTCGCTTCGTTCACCCTCAAATGGCGGCTTTGAAGGCTTCCTGAAAAAGCCGTTCCAGGTTCGCCAGGTCGTTGAAGCTATCGAAGGCGTCCTGAATCTGGTTCACTAAGGCACAATTACCATGACTATTCAAGATCGCCCGTGAATTCGCGGGCGATCTTCATTTTTGGTCTTTCAATTTATCCAATTGTCCGATATCCTACATGTTGGAAAAACTCCACTATGCCAGAGTCTTTTAGTTTCATGCAGGGTTCCCCTATCTTCACCAATGGTCGGCTGTCGTTCTCGCGACCTGTCCAGACGGTTGACCCATTGGGGATCAGTGTTTCAGAAAACGTGCCTCGCTTCGGACACGCAACGTCTATCGCAGGTATCCCGGTTGCACCCGAAAACATTGATGCCACGCTCGCTGCTGGCTCGACTCTCATGCATGTAGGAGTCGATCGCGATGGACTCACCGGTGTGGCGGTCGTCCACGAGGCAACGACTCGAACAATAAAAGTCTACCGCGAATCCACAAACGGAAACTCGGTGCGACTGAAGCTCATTCGAAATATTGTCCTTCAAACTGATGCCGGAATCGGCAGCGGAGATCTGCTTGGAACTCTCGGCCCAAACAGCCCAGTCGGTTCCATGTGCCACGAACCGATTACCATGCTGGTGATCCATGGCACACTTGTGGCACTCTGTCGCATTATTCGAAAGCTTGGCGACCGGCAATGGGAGACCCAGGCAATTGCCCTGCTCTATAGCATTAATCTCGGTAAGTCATGGGTGAAGTACTGGTCCGATCTTGACTCGCCACGAAATCTCGGCAAGCCGCGACTTGCAGGCTGGGAAATGGAGAACTACTACACGCCCTATGTAGTGGACGGCAAGCCACCGCTGGAAGTTGTTGTTCCATTCGCCGACTATCGCCACGCAGGAATTCCCAACCCATCTATGGGTGGCCGCGTTGGGTGGTTCAAGATGACTCGTAGCAATCGCTCTGATCCGCTCATCCCGCTCTGGGGTGCTGGCGGCCCCGGCTCAAACGACCATCGAATGGCCTGCTTTACGCTGGATACTAACCCAGCAGACCTTCGGTATTGCCACATTCATGCCGCCGGGGTCTGTGAGTACACACCGCCTGGTCAAAAACCTGGCTGGCAGATTCTCGCCGCTGTGGGTGATGGCGTCGCAAGTTCAATCCTCCGTATTCTGGTCAAAGACCCATCGCAATATTGGCTTAGCACGCTTCCAAACGGCACGCAAAACTGGACAATTCAGCCAAACTTCCATGGCCAGGCCGACACCGCTGTGATTAACCCGCTTACTGCCGGCCCTGGCACAGGCGAACACCAGAATTTTGATACCAATACCGGTATGCAATTCGTCGGCTGCGGACCCGGATATGACCCCGGCACTCTCATCCTCGGAACCGATGCAACAAGCGAAGGAGTTCTTCAACTTGATCCG
>SXOY01000277.1 GCA_005776545.1 Planctomycetia bacterium
CTGTGCCCCAGGATTACGCGCGGTTCCCGGATTCGATGTCACTGTTCCAGCTAATCCCTGATCCACATAAAACCTGCGGTTGTTTGCATCAACACGATTCGTGACTGTCCCCGCCGGAATATTCGCCGCATTTCCGACATCTGCTGGCTGGCGAATGTACTGGAGATTTGTCTCGTGCGCAATGTCGACAAGTGCTACCAGGTCGCCGCGTTCACGGTCATATCGTGCGCCGCCTGGATTCTCCGACTGGTAATACCCCGCTGCAATACCGTTATGGAAATCTCCCCAATCATCGGTCGGAAGTTTGTCGCGAAGTGGCGCTGGCAGCGGCCCCATCCAAAATCCCGGATAGCCCCCGCGTGTCTGAAATCCAGAACTGGTCTGTCGCGATCCATTATGATTCAAGATCGTGTCAACGTACACCAATCCATTGGCCTGGTGAAATTCCTGAACAACAGCTCTGAAGTACTGCTCCGTTCCGTATGCAGTCTGCGCGCCAGGCTTTCCAAGATCGAAACGATCCCACACGTCATAGCCCGCACTGTCGCTGTTCCCGCTCGGTTCGATCCCAGATCGCGAAACCGGCGGCACCCAACTCGCCCCATAGCCCGCAACAAAATAATCCGGCATCCGTCGTTCCATGTCAGTCCACTTGCACTCAAACCACTGCAAAATGACAGGATTCTCCTGTGCCGCGGCGATGCTGCACATGCCCGCTGTCAGCACAATCGCTAGCACCGATAGACTGTTGGTTGAACTCGAGTTTCCTTCGCAACGCATTCCGTACTCCCAATTGACCTATGCCAATACGCCCGATAACATCGGAGGCTGCCGGCGCACATACCGCGCCAACAGGACTGGAGTATCTCAGATGCACACCTCCAGATCAAAGTTAATCTTTGCAAATCAACGGATATTACAGCCCATAACAACGCCCGAGTTCAAACTCGCCAAACCAAGAACCAAAACTGGGCTTGCGCGTCAAATTCCTCCGACTTAGATCACGAACAATGTGCGAACTATCATCGGAACAGAACAGTCCGCTCCATTCGCGGCGGCAATTCAAAGGACCAGTCCTCTCATGCAAACCAAAATGGTATTAATCGGTGTTCTTATGACGACCTTTGGCTTTACAAGTCTTGCCGCCGCTGGCCCAATGGTGGCAGAAACCTTGAGCAAGGGAATCACTCGATTCTACAAAGACACCGATGCCCAGCGACTCGCTCTTCCATCGCTCGCATTAGAAAAGCCTGTTACAGGCAGCGCAACCGATGCAGACAAGGCAGCACTCAAGCCAGAGTATTCTGAAGTCGAACTTCGCACTCGCGCTGTGATTTCAATTCCCGAGGGCACTTCACTTTACGGAACCGGCGAAGTTGCAGGCCCGCTCCTTCGCAACGGTCGAACGGTCAGCACCTGGAACACCGATGCGTACGGCTATCAAGATGATGCTCCCTCGCTCTACCAGTCCCACCCCTGGGTCCTGGGCGTCCGTCCAGATGGTTCATCATTTGGCGTTCTCGCCGACACCACCTATCGCTGCGTGATCGACCTGACAAAAGACATCACCTTCACTGCAGAGGGGTTCCCATTCCCCGTCATCATCATCGAACGCGACAATCCCATGGATGTGGTGAAGGCTCTCGCAGAACTCACCGGCAAGATTCCCATGCCGCCGCGCTGGGCCATCGGCTACCACCAGTGCCGCTATTCGTACTTCCCAGAAGCTCGAGTTCTGGAAGTCGCCAAGGGCTTCGTCGATAAAAAAATCCCTTGCGATGTCATGTGGATGGATATCGACTACATGGACGGTTTCCGGTGCTTCACGTTCAACAAGTCACACTTTCCCGACCCCAAGAAACTCAACTCTCAGCTTGCCTTCGGCGGTTTCAACAACGTCTGGATGATTGACCCGGGAATCAAAGCAGAAAAAGGCTACTCAATCTACGACCAGTTGATCGCCGGAAATAACGCCGTGTTAAAAAACGATGGCTCCGTATATCAAGGAGACGTCTGGCCTGGCGCGTGTGTGTTCCCGGACTTCACCCGCAAAGAGACCCGCGAATGGTGGTCCACAACCATGGCCGCCTTTGTCAAAGACAATCGAATCACCGGCATCTGGAACGACATGAACGAACCAGCGGTGTTCAATGTCAAATCCAAAACTATGCCAGAAGACAATCTCCACCGCCCCGATGCTGATATTCTGGGACGCCCCGGTGCTGACGCTTCACATGCAAGATTTCATAATGTTTACGGCATGATGATGGTAAAATCTACATTTGATGGCGTCAGTAAGGGCAACCCCGGCGGACGCCCATTTGTGCTCTCCCGCGCCAACTACATCGGCGGCCAGCGCTACGCCGCAACCTGGACCGGTGATAACAGCGCCAACTGGTACCACGTCGATACCTCAGTACCCATGGTGCTCAATCTCTCGCTTTCAGGCATGCCCTTCTGCGGTCCCGACATCGGCGGCTATGCTGGCAATGGCGATGGCCCGCAATTCGCTCGCTGGATGGGCTTTGGCGCCATGTTCCCGTTCGCACGAGGCCACACCGACAAAGCAAGTGTCAACAAAGAACCCTGGGCATTTGGACCAGAAGTTGAGAACACCTGCCGCCAGGCGCTCGAACGGCGCTATCGCCTGCTGCCCTACTACTACACGCTTTTCTGGGAAGCTCATACCACCGGTGCTCCGATCGCACGCCCCGTTTTCTTCGCTGACCCCAAAGATCCCGCCCTTCGAACCGAAGATGATGCATTCCTCATTGGCGGCGACCTTCTTATCGCGCCCCAGCTCGTCCCCGATCGTTCCCGTGTGATGACGCTGCCCAAAACCGCATCAGGCCAATCCTGGCGTCAGTTTGATTTTGGCGATGGAAGCAATCAAGACCTTCCCGCCCTTTACCTCCGCCCCGGCGCAATCGTCCCCACTGGCCTGAGTTTCGAAGATTCCAAAAAAGTCGGAAGCCCGCTCATCGTTCCGCTCACAGCCGACATGCCCGTCAATCAGCTCGAAATGCTGGTTGCACTTGATGCCGATGGCAAAGCCGAGGGACACCTGTATAGCGATTACGGCGATGGATGGGAATTCCGCGACAAGCTTCTATACCGATACGCAACCTACACCGCGACAACTGAGGGAGACAAAGTTGTCGTCAGAGTAACAAAAGAAGATGGAGAGCAAATGCGCATGCTGCCCAAGGGACGGAAAATCCCCCGCAAGTGTGTCATCCGCCTCTTGCTCGCTGACAAAGAACTTCGCGGCGAAGGTATGGATGGCGACGAAATCACCATTAACCTCAAGTAGCTCTTCAACCTGATGAAACTTTGCGGGCCACTCCGATCTCGGGGTGGCCCGAGTTGTTTTTGCTCACACACTCTTGGTCGCCAGATTCATAATATTAGTCTGAGTCATTTGATCGCCGACCAACTCACCTGCAAGCCAACCCGCGTTCATCACCAGAATTCGGTCCGAAATCGCCAGCAACTCCGGCATCTCACTCGACACCACCAACACCGCAGCGCCCTCATCCGCCGCCTGACGGATCAGCTTGTGTACCTCAGTCTTTGTACCAATATCAATTCCGCGTGTCGGCTCATCCAGCAGCAGCACCTTAGTAGATTTTCCCATCCACCTTGCCAGCAACAATTTCTGTTGATTGCCGCCAGACAACTCGCCCGGCCGCGAGGCGGTCGACGCCGTCTTAACGCGGAAATTACCGATCTTTTCCCCCACCGTCGCCCGTTCCCGCCCCATCGATCGCAATCCCAGAAGACCCGCCAGCCGATGCATGAACGGCATCACAATGTTCTCATCCACACCCATCTCAAAGAACAGCCCTTGCAACTTTCGATCTTCCGGAACATAGCCCACGCCCGCCGCAATCATGGATCGCGAATCGCCGACCGCGAGTTTTTTCCCATGCACACAGATCCCGCCACTCGCCTGGGAATCCAGCCCGAAAATAGCATCAAGCACTTCGCTTCTGCCACTCCCGACCAGGCCGCCAATTCCCACGATTTCACCGCGATTCACTTTCAGTGAAATTCCATTGAGTTTGCCAGCCGATTTCAAATCCTTCACTTCCAGACTCGCAGGATCACTTGCAGCCGGAGGCACCCTCTTTTCTCCAACCTCGACTTTTCGACCAATCATCTGCTCAACCAGCGTGGCCTCGTTGATTTCCTTCACAACGCTCGTTGCCACAAATTTCCCATCCCGCAAAACCGTAACGCGATCGCACACCGCAAATATTTCGCCCAATCGATGACTGACATACACGCACGTAATTCCATCTGCCGCCAAGCGCCTAATAATCGCGAGCAAGCGGTCGGTCTCCGCCACCGAAAGTGAACTTGTTGGCTCATCAAAAACAATCAACTTCGGTTTACCGCCGTGCGACTGTCCCTCATCGAGACTGCTGGCAATCTGAACAATCTGGCGTCGCCCGGGTGTGAGTGATCCCAGATCTGCTGTCACATCAATTCCAGGTTCCAGAGCATGCACCAGGCGTTCTGCTCTCAACCGCATCGCCTTGAAATCCACAAAACCAAACGCGTTCCGCGGCAGGTTGTGCAGACTCAGATTCTCCGCAACCGTCAAATTGGGACACTGTGCAAGTTCCTGATGAACGATCCGCACTCCCGCCGCAAACGCGGCATCGATCGACCCTGATTCAATCACACTTCCTTGCAGCGAAATCTCACCACTGTCCTGCTTGTGAAGCCCTGCTATCACCTTGCCCAGGGTGCTTTTCCCGGCCCCGTTTTCGCCCATGAGCGCATGCACTTCCCCAGCGCGAAACGACACCGTGACATTATCCAGAGCCTGTGTAATTCCAAATCGCTTGGAAATCCCCCGTGCGGCAAGCAAAATGTCAACGTCGTCAGCCATGCGTCCTTCCAATAAATCTCTGATCAGAAACAGGGGCCAAAAACAGGGTCGGAGCTTTCGCCCCGACCTGCATGTGCGTCTTGCAATTACTTCTTCTTACCCAGCCACTTGTCCCACTGCCCTTCATATTCATTAACATTCTCTTTGGTCACACGCACTGGTTCAAACGTGGTGATGACCTTTGCGGGCGACTTCCCGCCATGCACCTTATCAACGAGCATCGACACGGTCTCATAGCCCCACTCATAGCACTTCTGCCCGAGCAACACCTGCACCTGGCCGTTCTTCACATACGCCAGTTCCTGCGGCAGCGTATCTACTGAAACCACCTTGGCCACCGGAGCAATCTTGTCCAGTGCATTCGCGGTAAAGAGCGGCCAGCCACCCACCATCACCCAGCCATTGATATCAGGATTGGCCTGCTGCACTTGCTCGAGCTTTGCCACCGCTTCCGGTGCTGTCTCGCCGTGGTAGTACTTGTCCTTGATCTTCACATTTGGAAAATCCTTCAACCCATCAACCACGCCGCGGATGCGGTTCTGAAGATTGGGGGCATTCTGATTGCCACCGAGAATTGCAACCGTGCCTTTGCTACCAAGCTGTCCAGCGATTTCTTTCGCGAGCAGCTTGCCGCAGTTGTAATCATCCATGCCGTAATACGCCAGACGCTTGGAATCTGGTGCATCCGAATCAAAAGTAATGGTTGGAACTCCCTTATCCGCGGCGGCATTGATCGCACTCGTCAGCACTTTTGCATCAGTGCACGACAGTGAAATGCCGTTCACTCCGGCAGCAACCAATTGCTCAACAAACTGCGCCTGTTGCTGTGCATCTTCGCTTGTGGGTGTTCGCCAGTTGATACTGATATCAACACCGAGTTTTGCAGACAGGTCCTTCGCCGCATCGACAGCTCCGGTATGCGCTGCTTGGAAAACTGGATTGCTCTGACTCTTTGCAATCACACCGATGACATACGACTTCTTGGCATCTGTCGCCGTCGGAGCCGGCGCAGTAGTCGCCGCTGTCTCAGGAGGCGCAACCTTGGGTCCACCTGCCGCCGGCCCACTTGCTGCCGGAGCTGACGGGGCGGCCGGTGCCGGTGCCTTTTTGTCATCACAGCCACCCAGGAACATCGCGCCCATGGTCGCGACCGCGGCAAGCAAAATCTTATTTCTCAGTTTCATACACCAATTCTCCATTTTGAAGGGCCTCTCCGACCAATGTCGTTGAACCCAAGTTGTGAACCTGATCGTACCGACACTTTCGCCTGTCCGCCGAATCACCGAACCTGCCGACCACCAAGACGTGTCTTAGTCTGATCGAGCACCACGGCGGCAATAATTGCCGCTCCCATCACGATCTGCGTATAGCTCTGCGGAATATCCAGGATGATCATCCCGTTATTGATCAACTCCACAATGATCGCACCCAGCACCGCGCCAAATGCCGATCCGCGTCCACCCGAAAGCGATGCCCCGCCAATGACCGCCGCAGCAATCACCCGCAATTCGTAGCCGCGACCAGAATCCGGTGCGGCGGCACCAAAGTAACCAATCGAAACACAGGCAGATAGACCTGCCAACAGCCCCATCAAGGCATAGGCAATGATCTTCACTTTCCCAACTGATATCCCCGCGTATTTGGCCGCGACTTCGTTACCGCCAATAGCCATGACCTGTCGACCCAGCACGGTAGAAGTCAAAAGCCCAGTTCCCAAAAGTCCCACAAGAACCATGGTCGCCAGTGGCGCGGGATACAAACCCAATGCCTCGGCTTTAAAGAAGCCTGTTGTGAACGCTGATGGCAACCCCGATATCGATTGACCTTGCGTGACAACAAACACAATTCCTGAATACGCCGACATCATTCCCAGCGAAATGATAAATGGATGCACGCGAAGCCCCACAATAAGTGCACCGTTAAACGCCCCCATTGCCGAGCCGACTACGCCCGAAACCAGGAGTCCTAAGCCAAGTGACGACACCAAGCTCGCCGACTGAGGATTATCACCTTGCAGACGCTGAAGCGCCATCGCGGCGAGAATTCCACACAGACCGTAGATCGATCCCACAGAAAGATCGATGCCACCCATTGCGATAATGGCAGTCATTCCAACAGCCATAATCGCAATGTAGCTTGCAGCATTCAAAACACTCGCGAGATTCCCCAGATCAAGAAACTTGTTGACAGACTTCACCAGAATCAGTCTGGTTGTCTCGCCAGTCACCAGCCTTGCCTGTGGGAAAAAATGCGCCTTCCCATCCACAAGCACGACAACGCCATCACCGGAATATGCACGATCAAGAACAGCGCCGCCGGGCGCAGGACTCGACAAGTTTGCAATTGTCGCCGCCGCATCACCCGCCTGAACCACTTCAATCACCGATGCGGAAAGTTC
This sequence comes from Planctomycetia bacterium, assembly GCA_005776545.1. The sequence continues at coordinate 7,299 of SXOY01000277.1, forward strand.
GCTTGCCTTACTCGCGCCAGCAAGTTCAACCGGAAACTGCGCAAGTTTCTGACCACCCCGAAAGGTAAGCAGGATCGCAATCATCGCGATCACCAATAGCAGGCCAGTTTCCTGCACCAACAGCAATCGCTTGAGCCATGATTGTTTCGGACCGACACCGAGCGCATCGGGCAGATTCTTAACTTCACCCACGAATCGTTCCCTTCAAAACAGTCGCCGAGTGTAGCCGATTTCGGCTCCGGCTGCTCTGCCCCGGGCCTTAATCCATGGTGTAGACCTTGCGGCTTCGGTTCACATTGATCACATTCACCGATTGTGCCGGAGCAGGTATGCCGGGCACTGGTGTCTTGAAGAACATGTCGTGCACGCTTCCGCTGATCAACGCCGCATGGCCATCGGCAAACACGAAATTGCCACCAGATGTCCCGTGATTGTCATCCTTCCGGTATTTCCCGGAATTGGCGGCGTTGTTCCCCGCCCCATACCACGCCGCCGTGCCGAAATCCCATTCATTGGTCTCGTCACCAAACAACGGCGGAGCCGTCACGATTTCCTGCTCATCCGTCTTCAGGCCCGCGATATAAAGATAACTTACATTGTAATTCGTAACATCGTACTCGCTGCCCGGCGCCTTCGGAATCACCGACACGCCGCCGATAGCGTTCGCAATAGAGTTGATGCCACTGTTCATCGGCCGCCAGTGATAGTCCATCTTGTCAGATGGGCATGTCAAATGGCCGTAACCTTCGTTATATGGCTTCAAAAGTGCCACTTTGTTGTTGTCGTTGTACTTTGCATCGTCCTCAACCGCCGCTCCCAGCCACCCGCGTGCTGCATCGCCGGTCCCACGACCCTGATACAAACTCCAGAGCCCGGCAACCCCACCATACTGTCCTTGATTGCTCAGGAACCCCGTCGGCGACTCAAAATTCGCGCGGTCGCTCGTTGCCGGATTAAACGGCAACAATGGATACCAACCCTTCCAGTCGTTGGCATACATCGTCATCGACAAACCAGTCTGCCGCACATTCGCCAGGCACTTTCCCATTCTCCCCGTCTCACGAGCCTTGGCAATCGCTGGAAGCAGAATTGAAATAAGCAGCGCGATGATCGCAATCACCACAAGCAGCTCAATAAGTGTGAAGCCTCGCCTCGGGAAAGCAATCGAATTAATCCGTGCAGTGTGAATTCGCATGTGATACCTTCATCTTTGTCAGAATGTCCACTTTCAATTCCGAAGACCTTCATCTGACAATTTCAGGAATGGTACACCATTCAACGCCAGAAGTAGTCCGTTTCTTAGGCGTTTGGTTCTCGGAACATGCTGACATACCGAAAACTTCCCTATTTCTCACCAATAGGAATATGAAGTCCACAGATTTGTCCAGATTTAGGTTCTCTCACCGTCGCATTCCGTGTAACATTTACACGTCTTCGACGAAAGGCGAACCCACGCCAGCATTGTGCTGGCCTGAGTACACACGCCCATTGGTTGTCGACAAGGGCATTGCTCGGGGGAGCATCTGCTCAATTTCCAGAATGAGGAGTAGAGAGAATGAAATCGCTTTCAGTGACATTGGCACTCGCCACCTGCGCAGGCCTTGCATGCGCTCAACCAGTAATTGATGGAACCAAAGATGCCGAGTACGGCCCAGCTCAATGGGTCAACGCCGACAATCCCACCGGCTTCGGCGACAACGCCCCCGTTGGCGGCTGCAACGAAAACTCGATCGGCACACCGGCTGCCGTCACAACCGGCATCGAATGGTCGATCCCGTTGTCCGCAATCGGAAACCCCGCCGCGGCCTCGATCAAGATCTCTGGCTTTGTCACCAACGGCGGCTTTAACGACATGTCCAACCAGATCATCGGCGGCTTGGCTGCTGGCACACACAACCTCGGCGAATCACGCGCAGTCAACTTCTCCACCATCGCCGGCACACAGCACATTTCTGGCGTCGGTGAAACTCTCGACCCAGCACCAGTTATCGATGGCACGCTTGATGCCTCCTACGGCGCGGCACTCTTTGTCCAGACTGTCCGTACCGGATACGGCGATAACACCAACGCCACAGGCGGCGCCAACGGCTCCGAAATCGACGCCGTCTACGCCACCGTCAAAGACGGCGTGCTCTACATCATGGTCACCGGCAACCTGAATTCTGATTATTCAAAACTTTCCATCTTCCTTGACACAATCGCTGGTGGTCAATCCTCGCTCGCTGCCGACAATCCCAACGTCGATTTCGACGGCCTCAACCGCCTCGGTGGCCCCGCCGCTGAAGGCGCTGGCGTCACCTTCGACGCGGGCTTTACCGCTGATTACTGGCTCGGCGTCACCAACGGCGGCACCCCCACCCTCTATGCAAACTACGCCCGCCTCCGCCCCGATGTCTCTGATCCCGGTGAAGGCTACTACATGGGCAGCCACGATGTCGGCCTGGGCGCCACACTCGCCGGCGGCAACAACCCCAACGGAATCACCATCGAAATCAATAACTCCAACATCGGCGGCGTTCTTGAAACCTGCCCACCCCCAACCGGCACAGTCGATTACGCTGCTGGCAGCGAAATTGACGGCGTCTACGCGACCGTCGCTGGCAGCCGCCTTTACGTCCTGGTCACAGGCAACCTCCAGAGCAATTACAACAAACTCGACCTCTTCTTCGATGTTGATTCCGCTGGTCCGGCCGCCGGACAGCCCATCATGCGTAACAACAACGTTGACATCGACTTCAACGGCCTGAACCGTTACGGAGCGGGCGCAGAAGGCGCTGGCCTCACCTTTGATACCGGTTTCGCGCCTGACTACTGGGTCGGCGCAACCAACGGCGGCGCAGCAGGCAACACGCAGATGTACTCCAACACCGCTGTCCTCCGCACCGATGGCCCAATCCGCAACTTCAATGATGAGAACCTTGATTACGGTGCCTACGACGGCGGCCCTCGCGCTTCCAACAACCCGCTCGACTACGCCGGAACTCGCCTTGATATCCAGACCGGTGGCATCGCCAACCTCTTCTGCAACTACGCTCCTCGCGCAGCCCAGCTTGAAGTCTTCAACTTCCCAGCATCCCCCGCTGTCATCACCGATGCGATTCGTATGTCACTCAACAACTCGAATGCACTTGGTGTCACAGGCACCACCTCCTCCGATGCCGCAGCTCGCGCTGTAAGCACCGGCTGGGAATATGAATTCCGCCTCGATGAACTTGGCTGGGACCACGTCTCACCCATCCGTCTCGCTGGCTGGATCACCAATGGCGGCCACAGCTACATGTCCAACCAGGTCATCGGCGGCATCGCACCAGCCGCTGCCAACCTGGGTGAAGTTCGCGCCATCGACTTCAACACAATCCCAGGCAACCAGTACATCACACTCAACGTCACCCCATGTGCTGGCGACTACAACGCCGACACCGTCGTTGACTTCTTCGACTACCTCGACTTCGTCGACAAGTTCTCAGCCAACGACACTCGCGCCGATTTCAACAACGATGGCGTAATCGACTTCTTCGATTACCTCGACTTCGTCGATGCCTTCTCAATCGGCTGCTGATTCTTGATTTCTGCTAACACTTCACCCCGGGCACCATGCCCGGGGTTTTTGTTTTTACACTTTGGGCTGTTGCTGGGTCAAACAATGAATCGACCCTAGTCCCCAGATCAATTCCCAGCAATCAATCGAAATAACCTTGTGCTTCGGCAGAGCTTTTTGCAAGATCTCCGCGGCCAACTCATCTCTCTTGCGATTCCGATACACCGGCAATAACACCGCCCCATTCACAAAATAGAAATTCGCGTACGTCGCTGGCAACGGCTGTCCGTCATACTCAACTCGCCCCGGCATTGGCAGCGTGACAATCTCAAACTTCTTTCCATCCTGATCCCTTGCCAACTCAAGCCGCCGCAGATTGTCCTTCAGCAGCTTGTAATTGTGATCCTTCGGATCTTCTTCAATCGTTGTCACAATCGTTCGCCGGTCGATGAAACGCGCCAGATCATCAATATGCCCATCAGTATCATCGCCGACAATCCCATCACCCAGCCACACCACATGCTTCTGCCCGTAATAGTCCTTCAGATACTTCTCAATCTGCTTCTTCGTCAAATTCGGATTGCGGTTCTTATTGAGCAGACACGACTCGCTCGTCAGCACAGTCCCCGCACCATTGAATTCAACCGACCCGCCTTCCATGATCACCGGCACGCCTTTGTGCTTGGGATAAAACACGCCCGCGCATTTCCCCTCAATCCCCGACTTCCCATCCTTCATCAATTCCGCAATCCGCGTCGGCACATTGTCATCAGAATCAAACGGCGGGTACTTCCCGCCCCACGCATTAAATCCCCAATCAACAATCGCCATCTCCTTCTTGCCGCCGCGCCCTTCCCGCACCACAAACGCCGGCCCATGATCGCGACACCAAGACTCATTCGTCGGAATGTGGTGAAACCTCACCCGCTTCCCAATTGCAGCCTTAGGCACACCGCCCGCCACCAACTGCTCACTCACAATCCGTTGCCAGTTCCCATTAGGCACATTGATATGCACCAGTTCCCGCGGCACGATCTCGCGGATAATCGCCGCGATATTCGCAGGAACCGTGTGATACTTATCCGGGAACGAAATCCCCTCAGGACGCGGCCAACTGAACCACGTCGCCGAATGCTTCTCCCACTCCGCCGGAAAACGAAACCCCATCTCCGCGGGCGTGCCCGTTAATACTTTCACCTTTGCCATGTACTTCGAACTCCCATTCACACACTGAACCGCTTCGTGATTCCTTCATACGCATCAATGCGACGATCGCGCAAGAAAGGCCAATGTGTGCGGCTGAATTCCACCTTCTCCAAATCACATTCCACAATTCCAATCTCTTCCTTATCAATACTCGCGCGATGCACAACCTGCCCATTAGGCGAAGCAACAAACGACTGACCCCAGAACTGGATCCCGTCTTTGCTCACAGGCTTGCCATCGGTGCCCAGAATCGTCTCATGTCCAATCCGATTCGGCGCACACACATAGCACCCATTCGCCACCGCATGTGACCGCTGCATCAATTCCCAACTGTCATGCTGCGCCTCGCCATACTCCGCCTTCTCCGTTGGGTGCCAGCCGATCGCCGTGGGATAGAACAAAATCTCCGCACCGGACAACGCCGTCAGGCGAGCCCCCTCCGGATACCACTGATCCCAGCAAATCAAGACACCAATCTTCGCCAGCTTGGTGTTCCAGGTCCTGAACCCAAGATCACCCGGCGTGAAGTAAAACTTCTCGTAATACAACGGGTCATCGGGAATATGCATCTTGCGATACAAGC
>SXOY01000023.1 GCA_005776545.1 Planctomycetia bacterium
CTGGTGTGGGCGCCGGAGCCTGTGGACGCGGCGCAGGTGCCGGACGGGCGGCTGGCGGAGTGGGTGATGGTGTGGATGGACGCGAGGGGGCGGCCGATGGTGCTGGAGCACCAGTTGCGGGTCGCGCGGGTGCTTGAATTACTGGCCGTTGTGGTGCTGGGGCTGGGAGTGGAACCGATGGACGGGTGTTTGCGGGTGGTTGAATGGATGGACGCGAAGGTGCCGCGGTCGAGGGGGTTGGGCGAGGTGATGGAACCGATGGCCGTGCCGCCGGCGGTGTGGAAACATCGGGCCGCGGTGCAGCGATTGGTGGCCGCGATGGCGTTGTCGGTTTTGCTGAAGGGGAGTCCGGACGCTGAACAGGCCGTCCACCGGGCACGTTTGGCCTTGTGACTGACTGGTCCTGAGTTGGCTCGCCTCTGAAGTCAGTTCGACCTGTTTCCCGTTGACTCGGCCAGGTTGATGCGTCGGTTTCGTTGGTGCGCCGTGGTCCGGTCCGTGAGTCACGGTCGTCAAGATCGGCACGCCGAGACTCGCGGCCGGGAATGTGCATTGGGCGATCTGAATCACGATGCCATTCGTTAGACGGACGCTCATTGTGTCTTGATCGTGACCGATCATCGTGGCAGATTCGATTGTGCTCGATGCGGTGATGGTCATGCCAGTGATTCCAGGTCCAGGTCGGGCGGTAGATGCATCTATGCCGCCAATCGCAGTCCATATCAAGCCAAGTCCCGATATGACAGCCGATGCCAAAAGTGATAAAGCTCGCAGGCTGGTAATAGACGACCTGGGGCTGATAGACGGGAACGTACACAATCTCAGAAACAGCAGGGATAATGCGAATGTACTGTGTGCCAAGTTCAACATGGTCGTCGATCACAACGTGCTGCTGAGGCGAAGTAACGAGGTTGCCGAGGTTGCTCGCCAGCAAGCGCAGACGCTGAACAGATTGCATGAGGTCATCAGGCTGAGCGACAAATGCCTCGCCAAGCTGTTGTGTCCACTCGAGATTGGCATCCATGTACTCAAGCACACTGGGATAGTGAGCGATCGCCTTCACGCTGGCATCCCAATTCTGCGTATTGATCTGTTGTTCGGTGGGACCGCCGCGAACGAGCTGGGCTGCACGGACGATATCAAGCGGGTAGGTCGATGCAGGAAAAACTTGTGCCAATAGTGGATCTGGATACAGAGCAATCGGACCTACCAGCTGGTCCAGCTGCGCTGCCGAGAACATTGCAACGACCGGAAGCGGAGCAGGTTGAGTGACGACGATTGGCGCCGGTGGAGCGACGTAGACCGGTTGAACATACGTCGCCACACGCGGCGGCGGCGAATAGGCCACTGGAACATATGCCGCCGCGCAACCTTGAAGGCACAAGAGTGCCAAAGCAGTACAAAGTCGCACTGGTTGATTGTGCAAGAGTGGCGTCAAAGAAACCATTTGCATCGAGTTTTGAAGTGTCTTGGTCATTTCTTTATCCTGTGATTCGCCGTGATTGGCACGATCCGAGAATCCTCCACAGTTCTAACGCCATGCTACCAGCAATGTTCCGGAATAGGAAGCAATTTCTGCCAAAAGCGCACAAAACCCGCGTTTCAGCGCAGAAACGCGGGTCTGGTGTCATTTCTCGTTTGTCTGCTCTTTGCTACTTGCCCTTGAAGATCTTAAACAGTTTGGTCATCGGGTCATAGAACTCATCCACCACGCGTTCCTTGAGCGGAATGATGGCGTTGTCAGTGATCGTGATGTGCTCGGGGCAAACTTTGGTGCAGCACTTGGTGATATTGCAGTAACCAATCCCGTGCTCATTCTTGAGATCGGCAACGCGGTCTTCCGTATCGAGTGGGTGCATTTCCAGCGCCGCCGAATAGACCAGGAAACGCGGCCCGATGAACTCATCGTGCTTGTGGTGGTCACGGAGCACGTGGCAAACGTCCTGACATAGAAAACACTCGATGCACTTGCGGAATTCCTGGACGCGATCGACATCGACCTGCTGCATGCGCCACGTTCCATCAGGAGCATCGGGCGCACGCGGCTTAAACTTCTTGATCTTCTTCTTGACTTCAAAATTCCACGAGACATCCGTCACCAGATCTCGCACAAGCGGAAATGCCCGCATTGGTTCAATTGTCACCGTCTCTCCCGGCGGCAACTGATCCATACGCGTCATGCACATCAAACGCGGCTTGCCGTTAATCTCTGCTGAACAGCTCCCACATTTCCCGGCTTTGCAATTCCAGCGGCATGCCAGGTCCGGCGCACTCTCTGCCTGAATCTGGTGCACTGCATCGAGTACCACCATGCCCTCGGTGACATGAGTGATGTAATCCATGTACTCAGAGCGGGTCGAGTCGCCGCGTTTTATGCGAAATGTCAGAGGCTTGCCGTTTTTGTCCGCATCATTTGCCATTACTTGTTCTCCTCAACAACCTGCTTGAGTTCATCGGGCAATGCTCGCGTCGGCTGACGTGTAAGCTGCATTTTCCCATCACTGCCGCGGCGGAGTATCGTGTTAAACTTCGCGTATTCATCACTCTTATTGGGGAAGTCGTCGCGGAACTGGGCACCGCGACTCTCCTTGCGTTCAATCGCTGCGAGTGTTACAGCCTCTGAAACCAGGAGCAGATTCTTCAGATCAATCGCAGTGTGCCATCCGGGGTTGTATTCGCGATTGCTTTGGGCGCCAGCGTTTTCGGCCCGCCTGCAGAGTTGCTGAATTCCATCCAGAGCCTGCACCATTTCGGATTCGATGCGAACGATTCCGACAAGGTTCTGCATCATCTCC
>SXOY01000278.1 GCA_005776545.1 Planctomycetia bacterium
AAGATGATGTCAAGCAAGGCTGCATCGCCTACAAAATCGCGGCCCACGCGGCGGACATCGCCCTGGGCATCCCCGGCACACGCGACCGCGATGATGAACTCACCAAGGCCCGCGCAGCCCTCAACTGGGAAAAGCACTTCGAACTCTCCTTCGACCCCGACACCGCCCGCGCCTATCACGATGAAGACCTCGATGTCGACACCGATTTCTGCGCCATGTGCGGCCACGACTGGTGCAGCGTCCGCATCTCCAAAGAGATCCAGGAATTCATGTCCGGCAAAGCCGATGGCTACGAACGCGTAGGAGCAAACGGCAAGTTAGGCGCACCAATCAAATCCGCCGCCCTCACGACCGAGCAACAAGAAATCCTCAACAAACGCGGCGTCCTCAGCCCCGATGAAATCCACAAGCTCGCAAGCAAAACCAAGAAAGCAGTAGGGGCCGACAAAGACAAGGCAAGCTGCCACTCCGACTACGTCGATCCGGATGCGGCGAAACAGTTGCAGGTTGAGAAGGGGGCGGTTGTTGTGCAGCTTGATGTGCGACCGGCATTGGGGATTGCAAAGGAAGACAGGGTGGTATGAACTCGCTGATTGAAGAGTTGATTTCTCGAATGCCAGGCAGCGATATCTATCCGAAGGGCGTTGTCCATGAGATTAGGCCCAAGGTTCGAGGCCGCTCGTTCTTTCCCGGGGGATGCGGCCTGTCTGGTGGGTTCCAAGCGACTCTGCGTTCTCGACCAATCATGCTGGTAGGGCAGGACTTCGGCAATCTCGACTATTGGAGCACGCTGGATGCGAATCAGGATGAGAAGCTTCAGGGTACCTGGTCCGGACTCATGAGAATGATCCAGCCTACTGGTGTCGATCTCTCCGATTGCTTCTTGAGTAACGCACTTCTTGGCGTACGAATCAGTCCCGAGATTGATGGTCCTTCACCGGGTCTCGATTACTCCGAATATGTCGGTGCGAGCGTTGAGTTTTTGCTTGAACAGATTCGGATCGTTCAGCCATCCGTCGTTGTAACCCTTGGTGCTGTCCCAACCTCCCTCGTTGCGCGAAAGCTCGGACTCGCCTCGGCCTTGCGAGCCCCAACCTCAAAGAAAGTCGCTGAATGGAAGGAAATTGACGATTTGGAACTTCAAGTCAAGTCCGATGTAATCGTTCTGGGATGCAAGGCTTTCACTTTTGCATCTTCCGTACATCCGGACCGATACTGGCTACACACGAAACATCGGTCGTTCGGTGATCTCAAGGGCGCTGATGCACATCTGGAAATCTGGAAGCGTGTCAAACTTGCGGCGGATTGTTCGGCGAAATGAACGCTCACGCCCGGCGATGCTTCCTGTTGAACCGCGGATTGTGGACGCTGACCATGTGTTCCTCAATTTCCCGCCGTCCGAATGGCGGAGTTATCGCGGTAATGCTAAGGGTCTCGACCATATATCGATTGAGTTGTTGTTCGATGTGATCGGGAAATTTCTTGCGGCTCGAAGCCTTCTCGAATCCGGGCACCTGCTCAAACTGCTCCAGGCCGATGTAGCAGCGCAACTGATGATTTCGGCTGTCGAGCAGGTCTTTCATGCGACCATTGAGCCTGCCAGATTCTCCAACGTACACGAGCGTGTCGCATTGGAATATCGCATAGACGCCCGCCTTGTCTGGGAACGCAGTCGCCCACTCTCGGGAGCATTGGAATGGAACTCGCCTGTTAGGCGATAACAGAAGTTCTACACATACTTCGAGGTATTGCTTCAAAGCGTCATCGGGAAATATTGCATTGATCCGGTGCATGCCGCACATCATAGGAAAAGACCCCGGCTCACTGTTGCGCCGGGGCCATTATGACTTTCACTAATGCCGGATGCCTGTCTTCAGGCCGCCAACTTCACACTCGCCTTCGCAACCCTGAACCCTTCACCACCCACACCAAACTGCACGGTGAACGAGTTTGACGGGATTCCATTCACGCTGCCGCGGATCGCGGTGACGGTGTATTGCACGCTGTCGGTGCCAAGCGGCAGGCTTTCATCGGTGAACGTCTTATTGCCGCTGCCGCCGATGATGGAGAACGCGGACTCGCCCGCGGCCCGCCTTGTTTCTGCCGTTCCCCAGCCTGCTTCAGCAGGCTTGCTCGCTCGTAGGCCACCGCTTTCAGCGGTGGTAAAGCACCCCCACACCCCATTTCCCTGCCTTCATTCCCCAGCGCGTTTCAACGCGCTTCCATATACATCGCCTTCAGGCATCGGGAAATTCACGCACAACCTCAATCTGCATGATCCGTTCCAACCGATCCTCAACCCGCCCCGCGCCATGCTGCTCGCGCCGATTCCTTATGCACTCCACGCATGGCTACGACTTGCCAACTCCCCGCGAAATACGGAAGACATGCCCATCAGGATGGCGAACATGAAATTCTCGCACGCCCCAGGGTTCATTGGTCGGTGGGTGCGTGATTTCAAGTCCGTGCTTCACACATTCGGCGTGGACTGCATCAACATCTTCTACCCACACGCTCAGCCAGCATCCCTTATCCATCGTGTCATCGCCATCTGGCCCGCCCGAAGTCGAACTATTTGGCCCTTTTCCGCGGCCACCTTGTCCATCTTTGCACAGGAACATTTCAAAACTGCCCGACCGCACCGCACCAAAATTCGGCGAGTCGCTTCCATCGGGCCATGCCCAGCGCTTTTCAAAGCCAAGTTTGCCAAACCACTCGAAACTCTGAGTGAGGTCCGAGACATTGAGAATTGGTGTCAACCCAAGTGCGATCATGTCGGATCATAGTTGTACATGCGTCATGTCTATGCAGGGGTGGATTCCATCCGCGGCCATCCGTCCTTTACAAACGCACCGTCACGTTGAATCAACTCGCCATCCGCATGTATTTCGCCGCCCGTGCGGAGATCGCACACCATATCCCAATGCAACCCCGACTCATTCATGCAGCCGGTTTCAGGAAACCCCGCACCAACCGCCATGTGAAACGTGCCGCCGATTTTTTCATCGAACATCGCGTTGTTCATAAATTCGGTGATGTGGTAGTTGGTGCCGATCGCGATCTCCCCCATCACGCGTGCGCCCGCATCCTGGTCGAGGAGTTTGATTAAGTAGTCTTCGTTCTTGGTCGCACTCGCCTCAATCACGCGTCCACCCGCGAATTTCAAGCGGACGCCTTCGACTTCCATCCCCTTGTACACCGCGGGGAAGTTGAAATTCACAACGCCCTCCGCGCTCACGGGTCCCGTGTACACCTCACCATCGGGAAAGTTGTCGGCCCCTGCGCAATTGATCCACCTGCGACCGGTCGCATTAACAGTGAGATCGGTTCCCTCTTTCCCATCGCTTCCCGGAATCACAAACCGCAAAATCTTCTTCTGCATCAGGTAGTCGCACACACGCTGCTGCTGTTCATGCAAGTTCCGCCACGCCGCGACCGGATCGGGCAGATGCAGAAAGCCCGCTTTGTACACGAAGTCTTCGTACTGACGCAGCGACATCTGTGCATCCTGGGCCGCCGCGTGAGAGGGGATTTCCGTCAATGCGTATCGCAGCTTGCCCTCGGCTCCCCGCTTGATCGACATCGCGATAATCTCGCGCCGGGCAGCCTGTGCCATCGCCGCTTTCGCAGGATCAACGCGGCTGAGATACTTGGTGTTCGTGGGATAGATCAGTACCATCAACACATCGCAATGCGCCAGCCGATACTCCTCAAACGGCGACACGTGGGTAAGTTGCTC
>SXOY01000279.1 GCA_005776545.1 Planctomycetia bacterium
ATCAAGGAAAGGTCGTACGTCATACCCAGGACTTCAGGATGCTCCGTGATCAGGCGGCACAAGTTCACACTTGCCGAGATTTTCATGCCCGCACCAATTTGCGAATGAAGCCGCCCCACCATTGCTGATAGGTCGCCGATCCGCGAATTCAACGCAAGCGCGTATCGCTCTTCTGCATCAAAGAACCGATTGGCCTTCAAAAGCACTTCGCCTTCGGTCATGAATTTGTTGTAGAGGTCAGCAGGTGCTGGAACTTTCAATACGGGGATAAGCGTGTCGGCCTTAGCGCCTGCGTCCTTAATTGCCGCGAGCGTGTTGCGATCTAACTTCGGCACCGCAGCGGGAATTGCCGTCTTCACTTCGGCCGCTGGGACTTTTTTCACCAAGTCCCTGGCTGATTTGCGCGGCGCGAGCACATTTCGGATTTCGGCAAGTCGCTCATCGATTGCACTCAACGGGTCCACCGCCACTGGCTCGGTTGGAAGCGTTGAATCAGCTGGCTTATCAGCTGGCTTATCAACGGGCTTATCACCCGCCTTTTCATTGGCTTTTTCGAGTGCCTTCTTGAGTCGATCGCGACTTTGATCAAAAGGCGAAATGCCGCGATCAATCGACAGATCAACATTTGGCGTCGCACCGGAAAACGCTGGTTTTGCTGCGGAATTTGCCGCATCTTTCGCGGCATTCGACGCCGCTTCCCAGGGCTGATAGTGGAGTCCGGTCAAACCGCTTGCAAAAAGTCGTTCATAGTTTCCGGCAGTAGGCTGTCGCATTCCAATCACGGCAGGACGGAGCGTGCGTTCTGCGGCAAATGTCGCCGTAGAACGCAAGGACCCTGTCACAATCCCTGGCTCTGGACGCGATTGATCTACCGGGCGGGCGATCGCACCATCATCTCGATTCACCACAGCATACTTGGAATTGACATTGCCCGAGGTCATAGCGAATTGGTACTGAAGTGAATCGATGCCACGGATTCCGACTCCGGCTGCACCAGAGGCCAGCGAATCGCGACGGAATGTAAAGAGATCATCAGAGGCAAGGCGGCCACGGAAGTCCATTGGATCGGTGTACCCAACACTGCCTCGAAACGCGATGCCGCCCGGTGCGTTGCCTGTGATGATCGCATTGCGAAACCGTACTTCCGCGGCGATATCCCGATATGTCCCCGCAGCGGGCGTCCCCGTTCCTGGAACACGCAAGTCGCGCTGCAAACCCGGACTGGAATGCTGAAGCCCAGGACTATTTTTCTGCAGGCCCGTGCCATCACCCAGCGGACTGTTTTGTGCAAGCACGTTGGACGCGGCGCCCGCGAGGATCGCGAGTGTGAATACAAGCGGCTGAGTTGTCTTGAGACTGGTGTTCAATAGACCTCCGATGCAGTTCGGCGCGAGCGCGGAATCCGCGCGATTCGCCTATCTGTAGACGCTTCATATCGGCCAAAGGTTCACGGATCAGACAGAATCCGACGGACCTTCAGCCGCAGTTCGAGATCTTCGGTTGTCCTTTCAACCCAGGTCTCATGTCCCAGTTTGCGGCCAGGACGCGGCTGTTTGCCATAGATGTGCAGATGACCTGCCCCAAACGGTCCTTGGGTCGATTGTGCATTTGGTCCGACACCGTTGAGATCTGGCATCGTGCCAATCAAATTCATCATTGCCACAAAGCCACGCATTACGGGAGATCGCAGGCTAAGGCCCATGATCGCTCGGATGTGATTCTCGAACTGGCTGGCCGACGTCCCTTCGATTGTCCAATGGCCACTGTTATGTACGCGCGGAGCAAACTCGTTGGGGATGAGTTGTGGCCCCTGCGGCGTCTGGACTTCGAACATCTCGATAGCAAGCGTGCCGCAGTAGTCGAGTTGGACAAGGAGGCTCTGTATCCGAATATTGGCGATCTCGCGATGCTCACTCGAATTTGGCGCTGGAGCGATCGACAGCGTCAAGATGCCATCCGTGTGCGTGTTTTCGACAAGCGGATAAGTAACGATTGCGCCGCTTTTGCTGCGACACCCGATGATCGAGAGTTCTCGCGTGAACGAAACGAAAGTCTCTAGAATCGCGGGGCAGCGACCGATTGAATCCCACGCTGACAACGCATCATTGCGGGAACGGATGACCGCCTGTCCCTTGCCGTCATACCCGCCGCGGCGAGCTTTGAGGACGCTGGGAACTCCAATAGGCGGGTTGGAATCCACGACCTGGAAAGGCCCGTCGCTATCCGAAGTCACTGGCAATTCGTCGCTGCCAATTGCTCTCAGAAGGTCCGCCTCTGTATCAATGATGGCATACGGAGGGACATCAAAGCCAATTTTTGCAAAGATCGCTTTTTCACTCGCACGATCCTGACCCGTCGTGAGCGACTTCACATTCGGGTGCGTCTTCACGCGTGCCGCACAAAACTCCAGAGTTTCCGCCGGCACATTCTCAAACTCGAATGTGCAGACATCCAGTCCCTCACAAAACCGCGCGAGCGCTTCGAAATCGTTCCACGGTGCATTCACGCATTCGCCGACCGCTGATGCCGGGCCACCGGGCACCGGGTCGAAAAAGCGAAAGCGGGCACCGAGACTGATTCCAGCCTGGCCCAGCATTTGCCCAAGTTGTCCCGCACCCAGTACGCCGATGAGCATGTCTACAGGGTAACCCGGTGCGGATTGCGGCACCGAACTTGCGACACTTCAATAACCCATTTCTGCAACCCACTCCGTGACCACTCTTGTAACAGGCCCGCAACTGTTCGATCAATATCAGCGGGCAACACCGAACTGACCTGTTCGGCGTGCATCTAATTGGGCATGCTGTCACCAACAACCGTCTTTCTCGCCGCCGTGCTCGCAGTTTCACCCGCCAAGACCGATCCGGCAGTAGCCAAGTCGCTTGGACGCAGCTCTGAGCAATTTGCTGTTGATTTACTCAAGGTGCTAAAGCAGGACAAAGGAAACACCTTTTTCTCACCGTACTCGATTCAGACCGCTATGTGGATGGCGGGGAGCGGCGGCAAAGGTGCAACGAAAGAAGAAATCCGCAAAGGCTTGCATCTGGGAAAAGACGCAAACGGTTCGTTCAGAGCTGTAAGCGACCTGCTTGCGCAGGCGGCAGCGGAGAAGAAACCAGACTGGGCAGATGACAGTTGGAAGCCGCTCACTGTTCGCAGTGCGAATCGCCTGTGGCATTCTGATGGTTTCAAGATTCACGAGACATACACGACGATGCTGAAAAACGACTTCGAGGCCGGTGCGGAGAAGTTGAACTTTCAGAATGCATCCAAAGCCGCAAAGACCATTAATTCGTGGATAAGCGATGCAACCGAAAAGCGAATCCCGAACTTGCTTTCACCCGAGGCAATTCCGCCCCAAGGACTCATCCTCACCAACGCTGTCTACTTCAAAGGTGGATGGACAAAGAAATTCTCGCTGACCAAGAGCGTGAAATTCACGACAAGCGATGGCAGAGAAATCACGCCAGAAGGCATGGTGAGCAGTGAAAGCTATGCGTGCCAGAATCTGCCCTCAGCACAGGTTGTCCGTCTGAACTATCGCGGTGACGCCTCAATGACAATCATCCTCCCAGATGCCGGTAAATTCACAAAAGTCCTCGAAACTCTTGATCTAGCGAAAATCAAGCCCGTGATGATCGGCCGTGAAGTCGTGGTGACGATGCCCACATTCAAAACTGGCCAGCATTCGAGCATTGCCCCGGCTCTGCAAAAACTCGGAATGACCATGGCCTTTGATGCATCAGGAGCAGATTTCACTGGAATCACTGATATGAAGCCTGCGTACATCTCTGATGTCATTCACGCAGCCAATATTGATGTTGATCAATATGGAACTGAGGCCGCGGCCGCAACAGCAGTGATGATGACCGTCGGTGCACCGGCTGGCGCCCCGCCAAAACCACTCTACTTCACAGTTGATCGCCCATTCATCTTCTACATCACCAACAACACCAGCGGGCTGCTC
>SXOY01000280.1 GCA_005776545.1 Planctomycetia bacterium
CCAGAAAAGCCGCGGCCGACTGAGCATGAGCGGCTGATTCTGGAGCAGTGGCTGGATGCGGTTCTTGAATATGTGCCGCCGGATGCGGAGACTGATCCGGGCTGGTTCACGATTCACAGATTGAACAAGTCAGAATATCGCAACACAATGCGGGATCTCCTGGGGATTCAGGTTTCAGAACTCGATGTAGCCGGGCGCCTGCCGCAAGATGACACCGGGTACGGGTTTGATAACAACGCAGATGTGCTGACGATGTCGCCGCTTGCACTTGAGCAATACATGGACTCGGCGGAGCGAGCGATCGAGCTTTCGCTGGGACCGATTGTCGAGATTGGCGATCGTCCAGTGCCACTCTCATTGCAGTTGAATGGCAGTGGCAATAATCTCGGTGGCGGTGTGTACTTGTTCAGCCGCGGGTCTGCCGAAGCACGATTTGTGTTTCCAGCAACAGGCGAGTACATCATTCGAATCTCTGCGTGGGAGAACAAAGGCGGCGAAGAGCACGCGTTGATGAGTCTGCGGATTGATGGCAAGGCACTCGAGACGTTTGGAGTTTCAGGAACTCTGGGCGATCCTGAAGACTTCACGCTGGCGGTGCGAGTGAAGGCAGGAGAGAGACTGGTATCAGCACATTTCACAAACGACTACTACGTGCCTGAGAAGGCCGATCGCAACATGGCGGTGGAATCGATCACAATCGCCGGACCGCTTGATGAAGCTACGACCGAGCGAGGAAGTGCATGGAAAGATGTCATCGGTTTCGCATCAGTCATCGAGAACGAAGATGCCCGCGCCGCAGAGATTATTGAGCGATTTGGCGAGCGTGCGTATCGGCGGCCACTTGATGCACAGGAGCGGGAGTCGCTTACGCAGCTCTACCAATCTCAACGCACACACGAACTGGGGTTTGAACAGGCGGTTCGCATCACGCTCACCGCCATGCTGACTTCGCCAAACTTCCTCTACCGTTCGCTGAACAATCCGGCCTCTGGAGACGCGACTGCGATCTACCAACTGAACAACTACGAGCTTGCAAGCCGGATGTCGTACTTCCTGTGGAGCAGCATGCCAGATGAGGCGCTGTTGACACTCGCGGCGAGTGGCTCACTTTCTTCACCGGACATACTGCGCGAGCAGGTACGTCGAATGATTGCCGATCCGCGAGCCGATGCGTTTATCGAGAACTTCGCGGGCCAATGGCTGCAACTTCGCACGCTCGATGGTCTTGCGATGGACAAGTCGCGGTTTCCAGAATACGACGATACATTGCGTACAGACATGGTCAAAGAAGCGTCGCTGTACTTTGGCGATGTCGTTCGCGGCGGCGGAAGCGTTCTTGCACTTGTGAACAGCGATTACTCGTTTCTGAATGATCGCATGGCAACA
Organism: Planctomycetia bacterium; assembly: GCA_005776545.1. The sequence continues at coordinate 1,387 of SXOY01000280.1, forward strand.
TTGTATGGAATTGATGGAATAGAGGGTGATGCGTTTCGCCGCGTTGACCTTCCAGCAGGATCGCATCGTGGTGGCGTGTTGACGATGGCGGGCGTGTTGACGGTGACGAGCAATACCACGCGGACGAGTCCGGTGAAACGCGGGCTGTTCGTGCTCGATCAGTTTCTGGGGACTCCCCCACCGCCGCCGCCAGCGGATATTCCGCCCTTGGAACAGACAACAAAGACACATCCCAACGCGACGTTGCGAGAGCAACTGGCAACACATGTGGCAAACCCATCGTGTGCGGTGTGCCACAACCGGCTGGACCCGATTGGACTGGCGTTTGAGAATTTCGATGCGATTGGACGCTGGAGAGATGCAGAAAATGGTGTTGCAATTGATGCAAGCGGAACATTGCCAGGCGGCGTGCGTTTGAGTGGCTATGAAGATCTGAAGAACGAGGTACTGGCGCGGAGCGATCAGTTTGTAGAGACTTTGAGCGCGAAAGTGATGACGTATGCAATCGGGCGTGGACTTGAGCCATTTGATCGGCCCGCGGTTCGGCTGATTGCGAATCAGGTGAAAGAGAACGGTAATCGATTTGATGCGCTGATTGAGGCGGTGGTCTTGAGCGACACGTTCAGGAAGTGCCGCGGAAGGGGAAGGAAAGATGAGTAGTTCGCTGTCAAGAAGAACGGTGTTGCGTGGGTTAGGCGTGACGATGGCGTTGCCGTGGCTGGAGTCGATGACTGGGTTGGGATCGCAGGCGCTGGCCGCAGCACCTGAATCCGCGGCGGGAGCTGCGAGCGTCGCACCTGTGCGGATGGCGTGTGTTTTCATTCCGAACGGCGTGAATTATGATGCGTGGGCACCAACGGCGGCGGCAACAGAGGGCGCGGGGTATGCGTTGTCAAAGACATTGGAACCACTGGCGGGTTTGCGGCAGCATTTTAATGTGTTGACGGGATTGACGCTGAACAAAGCGCGGGCAAATGGAGATGGGCCGGGGGATCATGCGCGATCGAGTGCTTCGTTTCTGACGGGACATCAGGCACGCAAGACTGCGGGCAACGATATTCGAAACGGAGTGAGTGTTGACCAGTTGGCAGCGCGGCAGATTGGGCACGCGACGCGATTGCCGTCATTGGAAATTGGTTGCGAAAATGGACCGGCGGCGGGAAGTTGCGATTCGGGCTATTCGTGTGCCTACACCTCAAACATTTCCTGGCGCGAGGAAGATGTGCCGGTGCCCAAGCTGATTGACCCTGCACTAGTTTTTGAGCGGCTGTTTGGCGATGCATCAGCTGCGGCGGCACAAGCGGAGCGATTGAGCCGGCGTCAGAGCATTCTGGATTTTGTGCGTGCAGATGCCAAGCGATTGAACGACAAGCTGGGACAGAATGATCAGCGAAAACTCGATCAGTTTCAGACTGCGGTGCGGGAGATTGAGCAGCG
>SXOY01000281.1 GCA_005776545.1 Planctomycetia bacterium
GCTGATCGGCTGCGGCTTGATCAGTCTCTACCATTTGCGCGCCTGGCGGCAGGCCGGTGCTGAAATCGTCGCTGTCTGCGATACGGATCGTGGCAAGGCAGAAGCGCGTGCAACGGAGTTTGGCGTTTCCTCAAGAGGCTTTCACTTTGTCTCTGGCCACCCAAGCGGATTCTTCGGTCGCTCGCTCTTCCTGACTGCAATGCCCGTCCTTACCTCAATTTCCGTCAACAACGCCAACGCTCGATAATCCAGAACCGCATCGGTATCCGCAGCGATCGCATCCCGAAGTGCAATTGCCTCCGGCGCTGCCATCTCACTATCGCGCATCGCGTTCGCAAGGCATCGCACCAGTTGACACAGCCGTTCATCTTCAGTGTTGCCCTTCATGCTGTTGAATCGGTCAAGGCACTCAATTGCGGCCTTGAGCTCTCCATCCCGGATACTCGCAAGCGCGAGCACCCACACGGCGACAGGTTTCATCCGATCGTCTTTCCCATCCAGCACCTTCTGCGTAATCTCGCGAACCAGCGCCAAGCGTCCTGACTCTCTGTCCCATCCAAACACGCTCATCTGCGCTTCATCCATAAGCCTCTTTGGCGAATCCGTCACCGTTCCAAGCCAGCTCTACAATTCGGCGCCCGCATCCACCGTTATTCCTGCCTTCACGGCTTCAGCAAACACGCGAGTCTTAACTGCGCCCGCACCCGCGTACGCTGCCTCAGACCGCTTCTTTACGTCAGACTCATTTACTAACCGAAGCCACTGTGCACTCATTCCATGTTCAATGGGCCATTGCATATATTGCATCTGCCTCCAAGGCGCTTCATCCAGCGGACGAGGATAGATCGAAAGTACATCCGCTCCGACCATGATGCTGGCGGCAAAACCGAGCCCTGCAAATTCCAGATTCGCCTCACCAAAGATTGCTTCGCTGATTTCACCGGCCGGCTCAGGTTGGTAACCCCGCGAGAACCGCATGCGAAGGCCATCATCACCAAAGCTGTAGGCCGCCCGGAAATAAATGCAATCCCCTGGCTTCAACGCCGCCGCGATGTCCATCAGTTCCTTGTTGCGTTCATACACACCCATGCTCAGCAACGCGACATCATCTCGCTTGTCCAAATCCCATTGTGCGGTGGCCGCAGCCTTGATCGCGTCTTCAACACTTCGTGTGGCATCCCAGCACCAGAAAACTGATATCTCATATCCTCCGGGTTCATTTCCACCCTTTACATGCACGGTGGTGGTGCGGCGAACTTCGCGCACAACTCCAAACCACTCGCCCGCGCACATCTGGCCAGCCCGAACCTGTACCGCCGCACCACATGAAGAAATCCGTGCAGCGCCCCTTCGCGCCTGGTCTTTGATTGTGTCTTTGCGAATTGGACTCTTCAGGCTCTCAGCATCCGCAGGGCCGACAGCAGTTTCGATGCGTTTTGATTCCGCATACATTGCTTGCCGAAAAGTTATCACCGCCCGATTGAAAGCCGCCTGCTCCGGCGAGCCCGCCTGGCCAAAGCAATGCGAGTCGGTCAACAGAAGCATCGACGCGGCAAAGAGGAAGCGATTTTTCATAAATGGGTTTCGCAAGGCGGGCTAGAACAACGTAAATTATAGTGGCGAAACAAGCGACACGATCCCCGGCACAGGCGCCGCTTAATACCCGGCTTCTTCGCATTTCACACCAATGTCGGATGGTTCGCCGCTATCCAACCTTCAACAAGTGTCTGAAATGCCTGTGCCTGAGCCAACGCCGAGTTTGCCTCTGCATCGCTGGTCGAACCTGCAACGTCATAACTCAATTGATTCCGCATTCGTCGCAGGCGGTCAAAGTATGCAATCGTGTTCGCAATACTTGGCCCGATTGCGATCTCTGCTCCTTGCAACGTCACCTTGTGAGCACCCACCGCGCCAGATCGCACTCTGTATCCGGCGGCGTGCACACTCATCTTTGACAGGATCAGAACCGCTTCGTACGCAAGTCCAAGTCGGTTGTCGGCAGAAAGTGCGAAGATGGCGGCATCGGCTAGATTGCGTGCTACCACGCCGCGAAGATCGTCAATTTCGATCATTGTCGCTCGATGCGTCTGCACGCTGTTCGCCGCGAGTAGCTGCGTCCAAGTCATTCTGTGTTCCTATTACAAAGAGCTTGTCCTTTGCAATAATAGCATTCAGGAAGTGGTTTCCAGTTTGGAGCTTCTCTGCAAACTCCTTTACGGTGAAGACAACCAAGCCGATTTCGCGACCGAGTTTCTTCTCGGTGTTTCTTAATTCCGAAGCGATCCCTTCTACTGTGACATCGCCAATTACTAGCAAGTCAATATCGCTTGTGGACTCTTCTTCTCCGCGTGCGGCGGAGCCAAACACAAAAGCAACTGTCACCTGAGCCGCGGTCTTTGCGAGTAGTTCTTGTCGAAGCACATCCACCAAACCAGTTGTCTTCTCAAAGAGTCGGCGGAGTTCAAGATAAATGGGGTTCTCTGTATCGGCCTTGAAGTACACGCGATTTCCATCTTTGCGGCTGAGGAGAATGCCCGCGCTTGTGAGTTGCGAGAGTTCACGCTGCAAGCTCGAAGGTGCGGTTTCAAGGTGCCGCGCCAGGTCGCTGATATACCACCATTTGCTGCTGTGAATAAGTACAACACCCAAGATCTGTTGGCGGGTGCGAGGAAAGAGGGCATCAAGAGGAGGAACAGTTTGACGCATAATGCGTAAGTATCGACGCAAAATGAGTTGAAATCAACGCATGATGCGTTAATTATGATACACAAAGCGCCGTTTCCCACAAAAATCGGAACTTGTTAGGGCAAACTAAGGCTTGATATCGATGGACCTACTTCACCACATCTTCGCGATGTCGCACGATGCACGCCGCCGGGTCGTCGCTTAGTTCCACCGCGATTACATCTATCCGCAGTGGTCGTTTGTGCCAGTCGTTTGCGGAGGCTAGTTTTCGTGCGGCCTTTACCAGCAGATCGCGTTTGTGTTGGTCTACCGCAAACTCTGCGGCGAGTGATTCTTTGTCGGCTGCATCGGGGCCTGTGTCGAGCCTTCGTGTGCGGGTTTTTACTTCTACGAGTACCACGGTGTCGCGGTCTACTGCTTCGGCCAGGATATCGATTTCGGTAAAGCGCAGCGGCAGGTTTCGGCCCAGGATTCGGTAGCCTTTCTTTTTCAGTAAGTTACATGCGATCTCTTCGCCTCGCTCGCCGATGTTGTGTGTCAGCGGCTTGGATGGTTGTGAGCTACGGAGTTTTGCGAAGACACTCCACATCTGGACGTCACTGTCACCTGTCAGCAAACACCGGATCGAAATATCGCGCTTGAGCGAACCCTACGAGTTTCAAGGTCATTTCTTCCAGGTTTGTGAAACTCGCGCGTTGCTTGAGTCTCTCGATGTAGCGATTGGTTTCGTGAAGCTGCCGCCGGCTTCGCAGATAATCTTCGACGCGCAATTGCACATCGTACAACTCGCGTTCATCGAGGATCATTTTTTCCATGAACACAAAGCCGTAGCTGTTCCCGACGCGAAATGGTCCGGCCCATTGGCCTTCGTTCAATTTCTTCGCGGCCTCGTTCATTTCTTTGGGGCCGAAGATATCTGCCGGGGCTTTTGATCCTGTGTAGACGCGTTCTTCTTTGCCGCCTTTTTCTGCGTTAAATGTATTGACAGCACTTTCTGCGATTTCGACAAACGAAGTGCCCGCGCTCAGTTTCTGTTCAACATCTTTCGATTCCGTTTCGGTCTTCACCAGCACCACGCGAAACACCACTTTGGGCGGCTCAACATACGCTTCCGGACGCTTGTCATATTCAAGCTGGACATCGCGCCAACTTACATTTACGCGGCTGAAAACTTTGCGTTGCAACTGATACCGCACAAGTTCAAGAGTCTTGCGGGACTTCAGATACTCATCGATAGTCTGGCCTTCTTCTTCGTTTACCTTTTCGCCTGCGCGGGCTGTGCTGCCGCCGGATTCAGAGCGAAGATCTTCCTGAACTCGTTGCAAGAACGAGAAGAAGCCCATTTTCTGCTCGGCGGTGAAACTTGCTGATGCTTCAGCGCGGAGCAATTCTACTTGCAGTTCATTTTCTAATTTGTTGTGGGTAAGCACCACCGCAAACTCTCGCCAGACATCGAGCATTCGGTCTCGTGCCGCGGCCAATTGTGCGGGCGGAATTGTCTTTCCAGTGCCTGCGTTTCGCTTGTATAGATCTTCGGCCTGCGCACGCATGCGAGGCCCCATCTCTTCTAGGAAGCTGGAAGCAAAGATCGCTCGGCCGTTGATGTCGCCGACCTTGGCATCGATCTCTGCACCCAGACCAGTCGCGGTTGCAGTTGCGCTTGGCTGTGCGGGACCGGGCGTAATTGTCACCTCTGGTGCCGCGGGTGGCGTGTTAGACGGCGCGATAGTTGGTTGAGTTTGTGGCGGCGGTGGGGCGGTCGCGACGGTAGTGCTTGTTGAACTGTTGGGGTCGCTGAAATCTGCAACGCTGAGCGGCACGGTTGCCTTGTAATCTCGTTCGCCTGAGACTGAACAGCCGGTGAGTAAGAACGCTGCAGCAAGCCCTGAGAGGCTCAGAATCTTGGCGATACGGCATGTCCCGGCGCTGATTGTGTGATTCAAATGGTTCATAAGTAGTTCCCGAATCCATCCGGAAGCGAGCACGCGAGGATCGCATGCACCAATTGGCCGCCGTGCTCGGCTAGAATCACCTCGCTCGGCATCTGCAGTGTAACCACCTTACAGGATCACGTATGTCACTTATCACAGGCCCCAATTCTCCTGACCCCCGGAACGCCAAGCCGGCCGATTCGGCCAAAATCATCGTTGACAGCGATTGGAAGTCGCAGGCACAGGCTGAGAAAGAGAAGCTTAATGCCCAGGCGCAGGCCGCGGCGGAGGCAAA
>SXOY01000282.1 GCA_005776545.1 Planctomycetia bacterium
AGAGAGCAAGGCCCTATTCAGCTACACATCCGAAAAGGCTCGCACTCTTCATAAAGTCATCGACCTGCGCTAAACCGGTTTCCCGCCAACAGTCACATTGGTTGCGCGACTTTCAACCATTCCCGCCGCGACTTTTTCCCACCCAGATCCAAGTTCTCCAACCGGATCAGGCGGGATAATCGCGACTTTTTTCTCGCCCAGTTTCACTTCGCCGCGAACCACCCGGCCCTGGAACTCAAGACACTCTTTCAAGAGCCGCTCCAGAATTTCCGCCTCGGGCACATTCGCTACTTTTTCACCTTGAACATAGATAATCCCGCGCCGATCCCCAGCGAACACCGCGACATCAGCACCCTCTGCTTCTCCGGGACCGTTCACAATGCACCCCATCACTGCAACTTTCATCGGCACAGTAATACTGGGTGAAATCTGCTTACGAACATCCTGGATCAACGTAAACAAATCGACCTGAATACGACCGCATGTCGGACAAGCGATCAGGTCTACGCCTTTTCTCGGTTTCAATCCCAGTGCATAGCAAAGTTCCAATCCATCTTCAACTTCATACACCGGGTCGTTCGCGTAACTGATGCGAATCGTGTCACCGATCCCGTTGGTCAAAAGCCCTGAAAGTGCGGCGATCGAGCGAATGCAACCCGTTTCCTTGGGGCCAGCATGCGTCACACCCAAGTGCAGCGGATGATCGAACCGCTTACTGATTTCCGAATACGCATCAATCACCAGCGCGGCATCCATTGACTTGGCGCTGATCGCAATGTCATAGAAATCCTGCTCGTAGAAAATATCCAGGTATTCTTCGAGCTTGGCGATCATGATCGCGAGCATGTACCCATGCTTGTGATTACTGAAGACTGCGCCCAGCTCTTTCATCCGCTTCTGCTTGTCCCGGCGCTCGATAATCGACCCTTCATTGACACCCACTCGAATCGGCAACTTCTTTGCCTTACACGCCTGTATGACATCTATCACCTGCGCACGATCGGTAATATTTCCCGGATTCAAGCGAATCTTGTGACAGCCAACTTCCACGGCCTCAAGTGCCCGCTGGAAATGAAAGTGCACATCAGCCACGATCGGCACCTGCACTCGCGGCAAGATCTCCTTCAGTGCATCAGTGTCCTTTTTCTCCGGCACCGCCACGCGAACAATGTCAGCGCCAGCCGCCGCGAGTTTGTTGATTTCTCGCACACACGCCTCAATATCGTGCGTGTACCCTGCCGTCATCGTCTGAACACTGACCTGTGCTGGCTCAGTCGGAGTTCCATCACGATCAGGCAGCCCACCCCCCACCTTCACAATTCCGGTGCGGGCATCTCCGATTCGAATTTGACGAGTCAGGCGGCGGGTAAACATGTGTGCGATTGTACGATGGGAAGGCGAGACTTGTTTGCCAGACTCAACAAGTTAGCAACCCAAAGAAAACGCATCGACAAAATCGAGATAATCGAAGAAGTCGATATTCCCATCGTTATTGAAATCGGAGGCTGAAGTCCGCAGGCTGTAGGCATCAACAAAGTCGAGATAATCGAAGAAGTCGACATTCCCTTCGCGAGTGAAATCGGCCGCACATGGGAAGCACACTCCGGTCATCTTGAGTCGATAGGTGAATCCGCCAGTGCCAAATGCGTTGGCCCAATAGTTGAGCTGATAATCCCCGGATGGAGCATTTGGCGGATTGATCCCGGTCGGAGGCAGGTTCCACCAGAGCGGCTGGTTTGCCGTATTGGTCGGATAAGGTCCGTTTGCCGCAACGACGATGTAGTAGAGGCCAGGCTCGGTTACAAACGAATTGCCCATCCACGACATTTCTCTGCCCGCGGGATCGTCGTCGTTCATCTGCACAGCCACACCATTGTGATCAAAGAGGTACATAACAGTGCGGTTCAAATTGGTCACTGGGTGTGCAGTCGTTGCAGTGAAATTCTGCACATCGCAGATACGGATTGCGAACATGTCGACTTTTTCTTCGCCGGAACCGCCAGAGCGAAACAGCTGCGCCTGAATATCGGGCAACGGCCCGTTGCCTTGCGGAAACTGGGCGGTGGCAGGATACATGCCAGCATCGTGAGGTTGGTCCGTTGGCTCAATCCAATGTGCCGGCGCAACCGCATACACCGAAATTACTCCAGCATGTGTACGAGATTGTGCATCTTCGACGTTGAAGCTGCAGGAATACCGACCATCCAAAAGTGACGCGGGAAGAGTCACAAGCCTGCTGAAAATATTATCGCCAGCGGTAGTGTCCCCATGCGTTGCGTCGTCATAGAAGACATCGTTGGTCGAGCCACCGATTGAACTGAGATTGGCGAACACGGAAACCCCAGTGGAAGGAGGGAGCGTTCCCGGAGTGACTTCAACACACAACGTAGTATCCTGACCCACATTCTCCCAGCTATCGGGTTGGTATCCCACCCCGGACAGTGGCCTCGGAATGGTGTGCGAAATATAAAGCGTTCCGTGAGGAGCAGAATTTGACTGGCCTGAAATTCTAATGATGTATGGAACACCGCCGACAAGCGTGTCAAGTTGGAGGAAGGGGCCGCCGCACAATTCAGATGAATTGCAGCCAAGTACGGTGCCGTAGCAGGAATCGAATACCGAAATCCAGCCAACACGACTTTCACAGTTGTCAAAAACATACGAACCGCTCACAGGCGGAGTGAATCGGAACCAGACATCAAACGCATTACTGGGAAAGCACGCTGGAATCGAGTCAGTCGTGGCATATCTGCAATCGAAAACATTGGCTCCCAATGTTGCAATTGTCGCTGCGGCACAAAAATCGTTCGAGGGCACCACACGGATTGTTGCAGAAGTATTTGAACTGCGTCCCTGAGCATCGGCAATGGTGTACACAAGGTCATAAAAACCCTGGGGCGAACTGATCGGAAGCATGAGCGTGAAATAACGATCGTTGGGAACGGCATCCCCTCCCAGACCATCATCACGAAATGAGACAATTCCACCACCCAATGGTGCCGTATCGACTGTCACTGTCAGTCCAGTGCTTGTCGGAGCCCCCGCTGGAGTCACTGTCATTCGCATTGTCAATGACTGACCGGTTGGGACCGAGGGGGTGTCAAACGTGAGCGATCCAATCGGTGCTGGCAGCGGGGTTTCCTCTGCGATTGAGTAATAAAACCTTGTTGTCCGCTGTGGCCCGGTATAGCTCGTTGTCACTGTCCACGCGTTCCAGTACACGACGTTTGCACGCCCGATTCCGAACCAATACTCACCGCCATCCAGCAATCCATCGCGGCCGTTAAATAGAAGGCTTGCCCCACCTCCAAGAAAGGGCGGATTGCCATCAACCCTGGGACGCGGATCGATCAAGCGTCCAAAAGTCAAAGCCGAAGCAAGCCCGGGACCATCACTATCGTCATCTACTCGCCACGCACCTGTGGACAGATAGAAACCTATTTCCGTATCAGTAATATCGCCTGGACCATCGGTCCACAGATCCACGAATCCTGCCGTCGTTGTTACACGCGGTAATCTAACCTTATACCATTGCACATCGTTCGCAGCATTCAGCGTGACACCGAAATTTCCGGATCGGGAACCAACGCTCCAATCTCCAAGATCTGTATACATCGCCGGCTGTGCAACAGCACACGCCGTGAATATCGACAATCCACACACAAGGCCGACTGCTTGGAGCATGTGACACCCTTCTCTGACAGTTTACAATTGAACTGTTTCGTGCTTCGAAAAGTCGCGAAATCCTAGCCCTCATCCGAGACTGCCGTACGCATATCGGGCGATCATTGTTGCTGGTGAATTCGATGAGATTTGGCGAAAATTCCACGTACTAACCCTGGAACTCTGTCGTATCCTGGCTCGCCCGGTTTAAGCCCATCAACCTCCGGCGTGCGCCAGATCAGCATGACCACCCCGGCGCACATCAGCACGAACGCGACAAATGCGATCCCAATCTGTGCATCGATCCCAGCCTCCCACCATTGCGGTGCCAGTCGATGAATCGCCGCCCCGGCGGACTCCCCCACAAGGCTTGCCACAACTGCCCCCAATGGCATGGCCCCCAACGCGACGGTATTGCAAACACTCATGACACGCCCTCGCATGGCATCGGGAACCAGCAATTGCAAAGCCGCCATTGATGAGTTAAACGCCCACATCCAGAAAAAACCGACGAAGAACATGAACGTTCCCGCCATCCATACATTCGATGTTATAGCAAATATGAAAATCCAGAACCCGCCCAGGAAAACAGAAAACGGTATCAGGTGGTGTTTGGGATACCAATTGGGCACTAGTTTGAGCGAAAGCCCCCCGATCGCCGCCCCTGCTCCCATCATCCCGGTGAGTATCCCAAACGCCCATTCATGCAGTCCATAAACCTGTGAAACAAACAATGGCAGAAATCGCAGAACTGGTGTCCCCAGCAGCGAAAACGTTACCGTGGCAAGCAATGCCGCTCGCGGTCCTTTGTTGTGCCACGCGAAACCAATTGCCTCCTTGGTGTCCTTTTTGACATCCGCAATATCCCACATTGAGCCATTTCGCGACGGAGCGGGCGCATCCGGCGTTGTCATCACCGCAAAAAACACAATAATGAACCCCGCAGCGTTCAGCGCAAACAGCCAACTCGCTCCAAACGCCCCCATCAACAGCGCCCCAATCGCCGGTCCGAGGGCTCTCGCAACATTAAATGAAATACCCTGCAACGTGATGGCTGCGACAAGCTCTTCTCTTGGTACAAGCCTTGGTGTCAAGACCTGTCCGGCCGGCGCATGAAATGCAGTGGTGACACCCTGCAACCCCGCCAGTATCAGCAGCCACCAAAGCAGTGCACTGTTGCCAATCAGAGGTTTGGCTCCCGAATGAAGTGCTACAACGACTGAAAACCCAATCGCCACGATCATCATCGCAGCCTGAGTCGTCAGCAGAAGGGTCTTGCGATTGACGCGATCTGCTACCACGCCGCCGGGCAAGCCCAAAACCAACATCGGTGCCAGCTGTGCAATACCAATCACCGTCAGCCACACCGTAGATTCCGTGAGCTTTGCCACGATCCACTGCATTCCAACAAACTCAAACCAGTTTCCCATGTACGCAAAAAAAGATGCACACCAGACCGTGCGATAGTGCTTGTGCCGAAGGACACCCAGCCGCCCAGCCCCATCATGGGCGACCTCGCGGCTTTCCTTCTCCGCCGTTATCTCGTTTCCTGTCAGTTCTTCGCTCGCCACCGACCGGACTCCATTCCGACGGATCACCCTTTTGTCCGCTCGGAGCCAAGTGTAGCGTCTCCCTCGAACGCATTGGCAAACTTGCACGAACTTACACCTTTGTACACCAGCCACTCAAACCAAATTAACCCAATCGCAAATCCAATCAAGGGCGGCACCCCCGGCAGCAGGAACCTCGCCGCTCGCACGACTTCCTCCCAAAACGTCGCCGGGGCACGAGTAGTTCCAAGCTGGGGAAGCATGCTTGAAAGTGACAACCCGACAATTGTCAAAAGCGCAGCCACAATCCACGCACAAGATGCATGCGCACATATCTGCATCGCCGCATTGGGCAGCAGCCTCCATTGTCGCCGCGCTGCGAAGAATCGAATTCCAAGATATTCAATCATGGTCAGCGCCGAAAACAAAACCAACGCCGCGGCCCATAAAACACTCGCAGACAATCCAATCGCAAGCAATCCTCGAATCGTCCAGATTTCGTGTACCCCGCTCGCCGGGTCAAACCGCAGGACTCCCACCAATGGGTGAGCGAGAAACGCTGCGGCAATGCCTAGATTGAGTACGAGCAACGCTCGGCCGCCCTTTGCACATATTTGCAACTTGTCGAAATATTTATCAGGACCCGACGTAACGCCGTGTACTGTCCTGCACCAACTTCCAACGCCTGCCTGTTTCTGCCAGTGGGTTCCTTCACGGGACTCGGGCAATGACATCGCCCGTTTGCGGCCACATTCCGGACACGCCCCATTCTGCGGCAATGACAGTATTGAATAACCGCAGCTTTCGCACAGCAATTCCAAAATGTGAGAATCTACGGACATTCAG
>SXOY01000283.1 GCA_005776545.1 Planctomycetia bacterium
ACTGGGGCACCGGTCTTGATGTCTGTGGCCCTGCCGTGAGCGTCCCCACAACCGATCGGACCGGAACGAGCGGATACTCAACAAACGACTATGTGTCCGTTTCAGGCACATCGTTCTCATCCCCGCTTACATCGTCGGTCGCAGCGCTCTTCCTGTCGGAGTTCCCCTTCGCTACTCCCGCCGATGTTCGCAACTGCGTCTTCCTGGGATGCACCGATGTCGGTCCTTCGGGCTACGACACCGACTTTGGTTATGGCCGCATCAATCTGAATAACACGCTGCTTGTGCGAGCGCCGCTCAATTACGACTGCTCTACTGCCACCGCAATTCCGGCGGCGACTGGCGTCTACAACCCCGTCGTTTATTCAACACGCTGGGCACCTAATAAGACCACTGAATTGCTCGAAAGCTGCGAAGTCAACGGCCAGGGTACATCATCTGCGGTCTACTATTCGTTCACCAGCCCTTCAACCGGGATCATTTCACTCAACACCAACGGTTCAGATTACGACACCGTGGTTTCGATCTTCAGCGGCTGCCCTGGTGCCGGCAATCCCACACAGTTGGCATGCGATGACGATGGCGGCGATGGAACACAGTCACAACTTCTAAATGTGCATGTAACCTATGGGCAGCAGATCATAATCAAAGTCGCCAAATATGGCACGGCTGGCGGCGGCGGAAACCTCGACTTTAACTTCTATCACTCTGGTTCGATTCCCACGAACGATAGCTGCGATGACGCTGCTGCCGTTATCTTTGCTCCGGGTGCGTATAGCTATGTCTCGCCAGTCAACGACACACAACTCGCCACTATCTCAAACTGTGAAAACGATGAGACGTGTGGCGCACTGAACAATGGCCACTCGGTGTGGTACACGTTTACCGCGCCTTTGACCGGCACCGTGAACATCGATACCGAGTTGTCTGATTACGACACTGTCCTGTCAGTATTCCCGGGCTGTGCGTTCGTCCGAGGTACATGCGATCGCCAGACACAGATCGCCTGTAATGACGATGTCGGCGGTGGCGTGTTGGCATCTCGCATCAACAACTTGAATGTGGTCGCGGGAGAGACTTACCTCATCAAGATCTCCAGCTACAACACCACGGCGGGCGGCGGACTCCAACTTCGCCTGGGCTACAACCTTACTCCTCCGCCCAACAACAGTTGTGACAGCGCCACCGTTGTTACGGGCAATCACGCAATGAATTGGTCAAGTTCGCTCATCGATGTTCGCGGAGCGACCGTCGCCGGGTGTGAAAGCACCGAATCCTGCGGCCTCAATAACGGTAAATCGATTTGGTGGAAGTTTGAGGCACAGCGCCACGGCTACTTGACGATTGACACCGTTGGCTCCAACTACGATACTGTTCTTTCCGTATTCAGCATCTGTGCCTACAACTGGGCCAACGGTTGCAATCTGATTACCGCCTCAGCCTGCAATGATGACGATACTCCATTTGTGCGGACATCTCGGATCAGCAATTTCCCAATCACAGGCGGTCAAGCCTACATCATCAAACTCTCCGCATACGACAATATTGGCGGTGATGCACAGTTCAACGTGCACTGGGTGCCGGATTGCCCCGCTGACTTTAACGGCGACGGCACCGTTGAATTCTTCGATTACCTCGACTTCGTCGATGCGTTCAGTGCCGGAACCGCGGAGGCAGACTTCAATGCCGATGGGTCGATCGACTTCTTTGACTACCTTGACTTTGTCGATGCCTTCTCGATTGGGTGCTAACCAAATCTAGAAATTCTCAAAAATAAGACAAGGCCCGGATAACACTCCGGGTTTTGTTTTTTAGTACTTTTCGTCAAACAAAATCGAAATTATCTAGCCGCCGTCTGGTGTTTTCGCGCCTGTCTGTATAGGAATCTTCAGTGCTACGTGGTATAAAGAGGAAGAAACAGAAAGAGAGAATGCAATGTCTAAACTCGCGATTATCAGTTGTTGTGGCATCGTCGCATCGGTTCTTGCGGTCGATGATGTCAATACCGGGCTTCCCGTTGAATCGAGCTTTCGAACCAGCGGCATCAAAGGCCCTGTTCAGAAAATCGATGCCGTCGCAGCTGGGCTTCCCAGCCAGCGCGATCTTGACAGCGAATCTGCAATGATCGCCCGAAAGGCCGAAGCACTTGCCGAGCAGGTTGCACGGGTTTCTACCCGCGCGGCGTTTGCCGATGCAAAGACGCCCAACTTTTTCTACTTTAGCAACGTTGCGATTCCATTGAATCTCAAGCCCCAGATGGCACTCGTGATCAACGCCGAAGGTCTGGGAAATCAGAAAGCAATCGCGGCTCAGGCACTCGCTCAGGCTGGCATTGCGATTACGCCCGAAATTGATTCAGCTGCACGTTTTGTCGTAGTACATCTCCAAGAGGGCGCAAAGACTACGGAAGCAATGCGGGCACTTCTCGACCGAGTGCTTGCCACTGGCATGGTTTCATTTGCCGCACCAGTTTTCGACAACGAGCTTATTGATGGCGGATATCGCATTCCTTCGCCACAGATCATGATTCGCGCTGACCGCGAAGATACCAAGGCCGCCGCGATACCAGCGGGAGTTTCAATTCTCGAAGGCTCCGTCGGCCCGATGGCTGGCGTCTCGCAACTTTTCTCCAGCAGCACAAACGGCTTTGATGTCATGGCCCAGGCCAATGCCATGCAGATCGCACCAGGGATTCGCTGGGCAACGGTAGACTTTGTGCAGTCACTGCAGCTGGCGTTTGCTCCAGACGATCCCCTCTACAGCACACAGTGGCAGCACGCCCAGACCAGCGATATCGATATGGATTCTCCTTTGGCATGGGATTTCAGCATCGGCAGCTCTGCTGTGAAGACCGCCGTGTTTGACACTGGTCACCAGTTGAATCACCCCGACCTTAACGCTACAGCCGGGCGCAATTTCACTACTGGCGCAGTTGGTGGCGTTGGCGACGGCTCACCAATCGATCCGTGCGACAATCACGGCACTTCAGTCTCCGGTTGCATTTCGGCCAGAATTGATAACGCGACCGGAGTTGCGGGGGGCGCACCAAATACATCGTGCATCGCCGAACGCATTGCAGAACTCGCTGCAAACTGCTCGAACTTCGCCTCTTTCCAGGGCTCTTGGCTTGTCAACGCCATCAACTACGCGCTTGGACAAGGAGCTGAAGTTACAAACTCCTCGTTCACTATTGGCTTTGATCAAGCAGTTGCAGATGCATATGCAGCTTCAGGAACCACCATGGTTCACTGTGCATCCAGCGGCAACAACGGCGTGAACACCATCGGATTCCCTTCGTCAGCGTCATTAGTCATTTCCTGCGGCGGATTCAATTCGGCGGGAACTCGCTACGGCAACTGGGGAACAGGTCTCGATGTCTGCGGACCCGCGGTCAGCGTTCCGACAACCGATCGCACCGGAGCAAACGGTTACTCCTCCACCGACTACACCACAATCACCGGAACCTCTTTCTCAAGCCCGCTCACTGCATCAGTCGCGGCACTCTTCCGTTCAGAGTTCCCCTTTGCAACAGCAGCAGAAACTCGCACTTCTATCTACAACGGTTGCGTGGACACTTTCGCCGCCGGATATGACACTGACTCCGGCTACGGTCGGATCAATCTCATCAACACATTGCTAGATCGCTCGAACTCCAACTACGACTGCTCGCACGCGACGACTATCCCTGCGGTCATCGGCTCATACAACCCTGCGACCTACTCCACGCGTTGGGCGCTCAACAAGACCATTGAACCATTTGAGAACTGCGAAACAGGTGATATTGGTACATCTTCCTGCGTGTACTACAAGTTCACTCCTCCGTATACCGGGCTCATCAGCATTAACACCAATGGTTCCGACTACGACACTGTCCTTTCGATCTTCGAAAGTTGCACCGGTTTTCTCGGAAATCCAACCCAGATCGCCTGCGACGATGACGGCGGCGATGGCACGCAATCTCAGCTTCTCAATATTCCAGTGACCTACGGCAATCAGATCATCATTAAGGTCTCTAAATACGGCATGTCTGGTGGCGGCGGCAATCTCGATTTCAATTTCCAATACACTTCGACTGATCCAACCAACGACTTCTGTGGCAGCGCGATCGTGATCCCCATCAGCGGACTCACCGATACGTACCTCTCCCCTGTGATCGACAATCAACTTGCGACCACTTCGTCCTGCGAGAACGACGAATCGTGTGGAGCAACGACCAATAGCAAATCGGTCTGGTGGAAGTTCACAGCGCCGTACTCAGGGGTTGTGAATCTCGACACTGAGCTTTCTGACTTCGACACCGTGTTGTCGGTCTTCCCGGAATGTTCGATCACGCTGATCGGCAACTGCATTCGTTACGCCAGCATCGCCTGCAACGATGACATCGATGGCGCCAACAACCGTCAATCTCGCATCACCGGACTGAATGTTAATGCAGGCGAAGATTACCTGGTGAAAATCGCCAGCTACGGAACAACCATCGGAGGAGGCGCTCGCCTGCGTCTTGATTACACCATGAACCCGCCAAGCAACGACAACTGCGTTGATGCGGCGACTATTCCATCGGCCAATACTGCAATTCAGTGGTCAAGCGATCTCATTAACGCTCGCGCAGCAACTACCGAGGCGTGTCAAAACAACGAATCCTGCGGCCTCAACAACGTCCGCTCGATCTGGTGGGAATTTACTCCTCCACGCGATGGACGAATGAACCTGAACACCGTCGGCTCAAACTACGACACGGTTCTCTCTGCGTTCTCCACATGTGCTCGCATCATTGGATCAAACTGTGTCGGCACATCACAGCTTGCCTGCAACGATGACGATGGCGCGGTCCCCACGTCGCGCCTGACCAACTTTATTGTCAACGGCGGCACCACCTACCGCTTCAAAGTTTCCGCTTACAACAACGGCGATGCGGGGGACGGCCAACTCAATATTCAATGGATCGCCGATTGCCCAGCCGACTGGAACGACGACGACACCGTCGACTTCTTTGACTACCTTGACTTCCTCGACGCCTTCAACAGCGGCACCCTTGCCGGTGATTTCAATGACGATCAGGTCGTTGATTTCTTTGACTACCTTGATTTCGTAAACGCTTTCGCTTCGGGTTGCTGATCGCACCTGAATTACACAGTCCCAATCCCCCAAAACGCAAAGCCTGGAAGAGATTCCAGGCCTTGTGCTTTTTTACCGTCTCGGATTGCGTGGTGTATTTCCTCGAATGTTCTTCGGCGGCACCGGCGGAAATGGTCCGCGTCTGGGTGTATCAGTCTTTGTAGTTTCAGGATGTACTTCTTGTACAGGTTCTGGCTGAACACTTTCCGCTGCCTGCGGCGACTCTGCAGGCCCCTCTTCTGTTTCAACAACTTCAATGACTTCTTCTGTCCTGTCAATTTCGTTGGCTTCCGAAGCCTGTGTGACTGCCTCTTTTACCACACGCGCAAAGAGCAAGCGTCCGGCACTGGTGCTCATGGTTGATCCGATCATGAGCGGGACAACCTGACCGACATAGTCGCCGCCATCTTCGGCAACAACCATGGTTCCATCTTCAAGATAACCCACACCCTGACCAAGCTGTTCGCCCTTGCGCGACAAACGCAACGTAATTGCATCGCCAGGACCAAGTTGCGGTTTGAGCGCGTTGCTCAAATCGGCCATGAACAGCACGGGAACGGCCCGGATCTCCGCCACCCGCCGCAGTCCTGAATCAGTGGTCACAATCATCGAACGGGTAGCCAGTGCGAGTTCGACGAGCATTTCATCAACGCCCCGCTGCTTATCACCAGGGTGCGTCTCATCAACAGTGACATCGATTCCGGCAAACCGCTGCACACGCGTCATCATGTCCAGGCCGCGGCGGCCGCGGGATCGGCGATTTCGATCTGCACTGTCTGCGAGCATCTGCAGTTCTGAAATCACAAATCGGGGAACGACGACCGGACTCTGAATGAGTCCTGTCTGTGCAACCTCAACAATGCGACCATCAATAAGTGCGCTGGTATCAAGCATGAGCGGACGCGGACCACGCAACTGCTTGGCGAACTCGACATACGGAATCACCAGACGGAAATCGTCCTGGGTTTGCAGGACGATTGAAATTGCCAGATACGCCAGCGCGATACCGATCAGCACTTTTGTTGACCCAATCAGCTCAAGCGCCTTGATGTCATAGCTTGTCGCGATCAGGTCAATAACAAAACCGACTGCAATTGTCGCAAGCACTGCGCCCAGCAAACCGAAGAAAATCGAAAACAGCGTCGAAATCTTCTTGGTCGGCGTAAACACATCGGCCAACACCACAATTGAGGCGATCACCGCTGCTACCGCCAGGGTGATGTGCCAAGAAATTGTGAGTTCTAGCGACCGCTGTGAACCGACATCGAACTTGATGATGGTTAGCAGGGTGACGGTGGCGAAAAGTGCCAGGAAAAGGATGCGGGTAAGCGAAAGCAGGAACGCCCGCTGGCGTTGTGCGGCATGGAGCGGATGCAGCAAATCATCGAATTTCCCGTTAGGGGGACTTGTCACGTGATTGGCGGCGGAGTTGTTTTCGGGTTCTGTCACTCGCTGGTAGTCTATTCGGCATGAAGTGCGGGCGAGATGCCGCGAAAGCGGGGTTTTCTGACATACTCTAGCGGCGTGCGCGGGTAGCTCAGCTGGATAGAGCTCCGGATTTCTAATCCGGCGGTCGTGGGTTCGAATCCCACCCCGCGCGTTTGTCGGTGCGATTAGTCGGTTCGGTCAGACCGTGCGCACTTCAGCACCAATTTCCTTCTTGAGCTTCTCGGTCACGCTTGCCACCTGCGGATCTACTTCCTCGTGGCGAAGGGTGCGGGCACTGTCGCGGAAACGCAAACGGGC
>SXOY01000284.1 GCA_005776545.1 Planctomycetia bacterium
ACTTGAAGAAGTGGGTGGAGAGCCGCCCAACCGGACCAGTTCCGATGATGCCGCACAATAACCCCAATGGCAATGGCGGCGGCATGAACGACGGATTCTGAATCGACATATAGATAATGTTTGAACAAGCCGGGCAATTTGATTGCCCGGTTTTTATTTGGACATACTGCGGCACAGTTATCAGGACATGGTGCGCCAGTCGGCGCAGTCGCTATCGGCGGCATGGTTGAGCGGCGGCGACGATGAACGCTGGTCCGAAATTGTCCGATTCAAGAGTGGGACTCGCCGGCGACTGCGCGCGGTGAGTGACTGCGCACGTTCGAATACATCGAAGAGAAGGAAACGTACATGGACCTGCTTCAGATTCTCAAGTCTGCTTTTGATGCCGATGCTTCAGACGTTCACCTTGTGGCAGGTCACGCGCCGACGATGCGTGTGCACCAAGTCGTTACTCCGATGGATTATCCGATCATCACGCGCGAAAATGCCCGATCGTTTTTTGAGACGATGGCACCCAAGGAGATGTGGCCGCAGTTTGATCGCCAGAAAGATCTCGACTTCTCGTTTGCTGTCGATGGCTTGTCTCGTTATCGTGTGAATGCACACGTGCAACGCGGCAGCCTGGCGATGGCGATGCGTTCGATCAAGACAAAAGTCCCGCCGCTGGAAAAACTGAGTTTGCCCAAGGTGATTGAGCGGTTGACATACTTGCCCCGCGGACTCGTGCTTGTCACTGGCGATACCGGTTCAGGTAAATCGACCACGTTGGCCGCGATGATCGAAGGAATGAACCAGCGTTATCGCAAGCACATCTTGACGCTGGAAGATCCAATCGAATATGCGTTCAAGAGCGACAAGTGTCTGATTGAGCAGCGCGAACTGGGTGCTGATATGCCCAGCTTTGCATCAGGCTTGAAGCACGCGTTGCGTCAGGACCCGGACATTATTCTGGTGGGCGAAATGCGAGATCCGGAAACGACTGCTCTGGCGATTTCCGCCGCGGAAACAGGCCACTTGGTGCTTTCAACGCTGCACACAGTCAACGCATCGCAGACGGTGGAACGAATCATCGACATGTATCCCGCGAATCAGCAGAACCAGATTCGCGCCATGCTCTCGAACACATTGCAGGCAGTTATCTCGCAGACGCTGTTCAGCCGCGTGGATCGCAAGGGCATGGTTCCTGGTGTGGAAATCTTGCTGTGTACCCCCGCGGTTCGAAACCTGGTTCGCGAAGCACGCACCTTTGAAATTCCAAACGTGATTGAGACCAGTCGAGCAATTGGCATGCAGTCAATGGACAGCTCGATCGCTGAGTTGTATTTCAACGGCATGATCAGTCGAGACGACGCCATTGCGGCGGCGGCTCACCCTGACAAGCTGGAACGTCAACTCGCGGCGTAAGAGTGTGGATCAAAAGACTGGAGATAGGACATGCCTAGTTACAAGTATTCAGCCAGGAACAGTTCGGGAGTGGTTTCCAGCGGCGTAGTTGCCGCGGAGAACGTCACTTCCGCCGCGACGGTGCTACGCAATCAGGGCCTGCACGTCATGTCGTTGTCGAGCGCGGGCCTGTTGGCGAGCAGCAGCGGGTTGATGGGTAAGTTGTCGGAAATGAACGCCGGCGGCATTGGCCAGAAGCATGTGCTCGATTTTACGAGTCAGCTGGCCGTCATGGTGCGAGCAGGTATCAACTTGCGATCGGCGCTGGATGGGATTGCGGAGCAGACTTCTCACCCTGGATTTCGCAAGATTATTGCGGGATTGAAGGAAGATGTGGAAGGCGGCAAGCAGTTCTCGGAGGCGCTGGCAAAGCATCCGAAGCTGTTTAATCCGCTGTACATCAACATGGTGCGGGCATCGGAAATGTCTGGCTCGTTCAGCAAGATGCTCGATCGAATCGCAGGATATATTGGGCAGCAGATCGAAACTCGAAAGATGGTTGTCGGTGCAGCGATCTATCCCGGTATCATCGGAACGATGGCGATTGGTGTGACGGTGTTCCTTTTGACCTTCGTGTTGCCGCGGTTTTACACGGTTTTCGAGGGCAAGGAAGAGATTCTGCCATGGGCCACGAAGTTCCTGATGGGGATTTCAAAGTTCGTGGTTGCGAACTGGTACTTCCTGCTTGGTGGTGTGGTGTTGATTGCTGGCGGGCTCTTTGCGATTCTTAAGACTGAAGTGGGCGCATTCTGGGCAGATAAATTGAAACTGGTGATACCGGTGTTGCGGACGATGTTCCGCGCGTTGTATATCAGCAGATCCCTTCAGACGTTTGGGCAGTTGATCAACGCGGGTGTGCCCATGCTCGACACGCTGCGAATCACTGGCGAGATCTCCGGCAATCAGATGTACAAGGGCATGTGGATGCGAGTGCACAATGCTGTGAAAACAGGCAAGAAGATCGCAACGGTGTTGACGAAAGACCCTCTGCTTCCCAAGAGTGTGTCGCAGATGATCGCGGCGGGCGAGGAGTCCGGTAAGCTGGGTGAAGTGCTGGACGAAGTGTCCACGTATTACTCAAAGCAGTTACGGGACGCGATTAAGGCGGTTACGTCGATGATTGAACCCATCATGATCATCCTGATGGGTACGGTGGTCGGTTTTATCGCCATGGCCATCATCCTCCCAATCTTCAAGATGAGCTCACTTGTGAAGTAGCAGAAAACAGTCGATGAAATCCCCGGCAGTGGGGAGGCGAGGAGTCTCCATGGTTGGCGCGAAGTTGAGAATGCGGCGAGAGGGTGGTCGCGCGGGCCGCGGATTTACGCTGCTTGAATCAGCGATGACATTGGTGATTCTGGGCGTTGGCGTGCTCGCATTTGTCGAGGCCCAGCAGTCGTTCATGAAAAGCAACAGCTGGTCGAGCCAGGCGGCAACCGCAACGTTTCTTGCCAACGAAGTGCGCGAGCGCATGAGCAAGTTGTCGCGGCATGATCCGGTGAACGGGTTGGTGTTGAGCGGCAGTACTGTGGTGGGCTGGGGCCGCGACTCGGGCGAATCGGTCATCTGGGATCTCGATGATGTGGACGATTATGACGGGCTGAGATTTGGCGCTGATGGCAATATGGATGGCCCGGTGAATGCGTTTGGGGAAGTGATTCCTGAGTTTGACTCGTTCGGAAATCCGCTCGAAGTCGATGGTGTAGCGATCGCATTGCGCGGCTGGTCTCAGGAAATAACGGTCGAAAAGGTCGATGCGACGAATAACACCACGGTTCGCACAGCCGCATATTCCGTGGCCGCGAGCGGCGGAAATCCCGGTCGTCCGTTGGACAAATTCCCATTGCGTGTGACAGTAACGGTGTTTTATCAGGGGCCACTTGATTCGACGCCGAGCGAGATGACCCATGTCTCCTGGATCGTGCCTGAGTAATCGGGCGGAAAGAAGACCGTAAATGCAATTGAATTATAAATCATGTCACAGCCTGGGCAATCGCGATGATCTGTTGTCGCGAGCTGGATGTGCGCACGGTCGCATTCGCGCGGGTAAGGGCATGATGAAGGGCAAGAAACAGGATCGCGGCGTCGCGACCATTCTTGCGATGATGTTCCTGGTGTTGTTCAGCTCGCTGGCGGCGGCGATGGCAATTGCCAGCCGCGGAAACCTGCGAACTGCGGCAACTCATTTGCACGTGATGCGTGCGCAGGGCGCAGCAGAAACGGGCCTGGCGGTGGCGGCGAAGCGATTGCAGGCAGCGACTTCTCGATTTGTGGTGTCGAATTCGGATATCAACGGAACATTTGCGACATCGGTATGGTCTGGAAATATTGCAAGCGGGCAGGTGTACACCGTCAGTTCGCCCAAGTACGCGGCGATGGAATCACCGACGCCAGATGGTGTTGCCGATGTGTTGCAGGCGGCACACAGCGCCGATGTCAATATTCAAGCTGGTGTGGCAGAGGTTGATGTCGCGACTATTGGAAACGCGCTGTCGGGCGTGAGTTCTGACTACGCGAGCGGTAACTGGGTCTATGCGCCTGCGGTCGGGCTTGAAGCGCAGACCGGCTCGGCAAGGCCCCCCGCGTATTCGATCGTCTACGCACCGCTGGCCAATGGTACTGATATTCGCATTATCGCCACTGGGTATGACTTTGATTACTCACGGACAACAGGGCCGATTACCCGAACGATCATGCAGGATTTCCGAATGGGCAAGCGCGTGAAGCAAGCAATTGTGAGTCCCACGCGCATTCAAATCGGAAAAAACGTGCTGGTGTCGGGCGATCTTGGCGCGAGATATACGGATGTGACAAGCACCAACGGTGATCCGCTCGTGTTGCGTTCAGATTTCCTGGGATTGAATGCCACGCTTGATCTGAAACTCAACGCGTTTTTCACTGCAGTGCAGACGGGCGATGTTGACGGCGACAATCGCTTGCGAGTGTCGCACCCAAGCGAAGGCAGTGCGGTGCCTTCAAACGGTGCTGACTACAACGGCGATGGACAGCCAGATGGCGCGTTTGCCGATGTGACCGGCGATGGCTTTGTAGATGAATTCGATATCTTCATCAATCACTTTGATGCCAACCTGGATGGGAAAGTGGCTCTGCACACTTCGCTTTCGGCGGGCACTCCAAATTCTGCTTTGGCAGGCGAGTTCCTCGATTCCGGGGGTAATTCGCTCGACTCTGATCTTGCACTGTTGATCGAAACTTGCAATCCAGATCGCAACCGAAACAATATCTGGGGATTCACTGATACCAATCTGAATGGGTTGTGGAATAGCGGCGAGTCGTTTACCGATTACGATGTGGCCCGCTCTGTGAACCGCGACCAGATTCTCGGGTATCGCGATGGTGTGATTGACCGCAAAGACCTCTATGGAAAGGTCAGAGGGAAGTTGATTTTCAAGACCAGCAGTGGCAGCTGGGTGAGCGCTCAAGGCAATTTGTCGCCCAAACTTCGTGGGCCG
>SXOY01000285.1 GCA_005776545.1 Planctomycetia bacterium
CACCAACTTTGATGCCGGAGACCTCAATTACTCCACAAGTCTCACGCTAGGTCTGCCGCTCGATCGCGAAGCTGAACGACTGAGCCTCAAACGCTCAATCATCAATCTGGAATCCAGAACCCGCGAACTTGATCGCCAGCGGGATGAGATATTTGTTTCCGCCCGCTCAGCGCTTCGCCGCATCGATCAATCTGCGTTCCAGCTCGATCTGGCTGAACAGGCCGTGAAGATCAATGAGTCGCGACTTGAAGAGCAAACGCTCAAAGCCGATGAAGTTGAACCGCAACGCATTGTCGAATCTCAGAACGACCTGCTGCGCGCCCAGAACGACCGCGATCAGGCACGCACAGACCTTCGACTTGCCATTCTCAATTACCTTCTTGAGACCGATCAACTTCGTGTCAGCCCTGATGGAACACTGCTTCCATTGCCGGGAATGCCCGATGCTTCGACTTCTTCTACTCCCGCCCCATCACCGGCCCCGTCACCCGTTCAAGACAAGCCCGTCGAAGGCCAATGACATGTTCGGCGGCAAATTCGCCTGCGTTTCATCGTGCTTCAAGTCGTGTGACATGTGAACGAAATATGTGGCCGCTGCGCCGATGTTCGTCGCCGCATCCATAGCCTGATTCAACGTGAAATGTGTTGGATGATGACGATGGCGCAATGCATCGAGCACCAACGTCTTCAACCCTTCGAGTCTAGCCCATGTATTGGTCGGGATCGCGCTGACATCGGTGCAATAGGCCAGCGGCAGCAACTCCGATGTTCCCGGCAAATCTGATTCGATGCGAAATCCCAACACCGGCAGCCGCCCATGTTGAAATCGCAGCGGCGTGATCTTGAGACCAAAAAACTCAAAGGTCTTGTCCGGGTCAATCAAATGCGTGATCAACGTTGCCACAAACGACTGGTTCAAGTTGTTGGCTGAATCGAATATGTGCCCATAGACGCGCCTCAGGAATTCCATCGTGTGTGCATCGGCAAACACATCAATCGGCTCTTTCTGAATTGCATTGAAACGCCGCACCTCATCAAGCCCGAATGTGTGGTCCACGTGGTTGTGCGTAAACACGATTCCATCAAGACGCTTCATTCCTGAACGCAGAGCTTGTTGCCGCAGATCAGGCCCGGTATCAATCAGCAGTGTTCGCGGCATCCCTTTGCCATCGACCCATTCCAAACACGCGCTGGTTCTGAGTCGCTGATCTCGACTATCGCTGCTTGTACATACGCGGCACTCGCATCCGATAGATGGAACGCCCGCCGAAGTGCCAGTGCCCAGAAACGTGAACTTCAAAACATCCGCCTTTGCAATGTCTCTGCGCACGCTGTGTGCAGGTGTACGAAAGCGCTCCGCTTGAAGCGAGACTTATTCATCGTCGTCACCAGATGCAATCCACTCGGAGTTATCCCAGAGCAGAACAGCAAAGCGATTGATGTCTGAGGAAACATTCACATGCGCCTCTACAATGTCCTCGTCTCCGTAACAAAACATTAGTATGCAGGGTTCGGAAAGCAACTCTGGCCTCACTAGGCAGTCTCCATGCGGAACACACTCGTACTCATGTATGAGGAAGTCAGTTTCTTTCACAAAACTAAGCGTCAGTTCAAACTGAGACTGGAACGCCGCAATAGCCGTCGAATACGCATCTGGTTTCTCCGTTCCATATAACTCCAGGTACATCGCGCGTCCATCTGGTACTCCCATCATGTTCACGCGCAAGAGCGACTCGCCTTTGACCGTAAACCCAGCCTCATGTACCATTCGAATAAGCCGGACAAACTCCTCTTCGGTTTCTTCGCCGTCATTCATAAGTTGGCCGAGTCGCCGAATCTCCGCTGCCACCGTGGGGTCTACAAACGAAAAATCAAGGTCTTCGACTGTTGCCGCCGGAACCGTGAAATCATAATCATCATTCTCCATTGTTTCATTCCGTTTCACCCTTCAATTTGTCCACTCGCAGCTGTGCCAGCATCACCTCTGCGCTTCTTAGGGTCGTGCGTGTCAATCTTATACATCTTCTGCTCAGCGTTCACTTATAATTGCGAAATCCATGATTTCACAATCGCCTTGAGCGCAGCACGCTTGGCCACTACTTCTTTTGCGGTTTTGAATGTCACGAGACAGCGATCCTTCGCCAGCCACTTGAGCAGCCCTGACGGGTCTTTGATCTCTAACCCGGACTGTGCCGTCGCCTTTGCTTTGGCACCATTGTGGAGAATGATCCGAATACTCCCTTTGCCATGAACGCTAAACGTGGCAAACCAATCGGAGGTTCGAAAGCTCGGCGCGTTCCACTTGATCCCCTCCTGAATCGCTGGACTCACAGCGAGGATGTCTTTGCGAATGAGCGCAAGTTCCTTTTTCAGCGGATGCTCGAGAGTGCGGAAAAATGCGGCGACTGCGGGGTCGTTGCGACCCTCGCCCGGAGCCGCCTCGTTGATCGAGCGAGTGCTTGCTAGTTTCTTGTTTGATTTGGTGGTGGTCCTCAATATGCGTTGCCCTGAGTTGGTTCGGCGTGTCATACCTATATCGTCCCGAGCACGCACCCGCGGGACTAATGCTTTGTCAGATCCGGAAACCGGCTTTGATCGAACCCTGCATTTTTGTAGGCATTGTGTACACAATCGTGCGCCATCTTGGCTGACGCCTCTGTGCCGTTCAACTTCATATCCAGGTCTTCGCTGATCACTACTCTGCCAGCAGCATCCTGATATATCTTTACAAATGTCACAGTGTCGTCTTTGGCTTCCAGCACGCGATGTTGGTCGTCCTCTGATTTACCATCCGCTGGTGGGGTTGTACCAGTTACTTCAATCTTGAGCGGTCCGCCTTTTTCATAAAGGAATACATACTGGCAGGAATTCCCATTCCGGTCATTTCCTTTGTACACACCAAATGTCGTGCCTTCAGAGCCGAGCGTCACCCAGTTGGTGATGATGACCGGCCAGGGAATTGGAAATCTGATTTCGGGCTTGTCTGCAAAACTGCTTCGCTTGAATGTTCCCTGCACAACGGCGGTTCCAGAAACCAATTCAAAGAGTGCATTTTGCTTCTCAGACCCTCGCCAAGAGAACTGAAGATTGGTTGGGTCCGCGTTTCCTCGTTCAGTTGCTCCTGCCACATCACACGTTTCGCCATCAAATGAATAACGTGTAACCGATGCGCTCGCGCCCGTCCTGGTGTGAACATTGACTTGTGCGCCATCTGCCTTCGCAATTGGTCGAGGCTGTTGAGAGCTTTTTGTGCATTCACAACCGACTGAACAAATGACACAGGCCAACACCGAGATATACAAGAGCCGGCTTCGAAGTTCATTGAAATTCATTCTTGATCTCCAATTCTAAACAGGGACCATGAGAGTATTGCAGAGATTGCCGCTGCAAGCGAAGGAGCCAGCGGATGCGCGATGAATCCACACACACTTGGCAAGAAGTAGCTGAAGGCAAAGATGAGTACAGTGGTAGCACTAATAGTCATTAGGAGTAATACCCAACCCGGTTTCGTTGCGCGTAATTTGCGCAACACACTGACACTTGTCAGCCCGCCAAACGCAGCAGTAGCGGCAAACAAAATATCCAGAAAGAACTCGCTGACCAGACGAGGACGAAGTCCGGATGAAATTGCCTCGATCGCGGCCATGTGTACGGCGTAACCGGGCTGGACCTCTCCTCCTCTGAGCTTGGCCTTTGAGTCTGAAGCAACATCCGCGACAATTACAATCTTGTCACGAAACGCCGCTCGGAGTTGAGAATCGTTCATCGCGAACACATCCGAAGTCGAAAGTGTTGCGTCCTCCAGTGCCTGACTCGTCGGGGTACCGAACGACGCCAATGCCAACATGTCACCCACTTGTGTCTTTGACTTGAAGTTGGACGCTGTCGCTGGCTGGATGCTGTATACAGGAAAAGTAATCTGGCGATCAACCTGTCCGATACCAGCGCTGGTGAGTTGACGACTGGTTGCGATAACACAAACATGTTCCCGGTCATACGAATACAGGATGGGGACTCTGCCTAGCTCTGCAGAGGCCCAGGCCGCGAGCGCAAGTCCGGGCCACGGATCTTTCTGACCCCGTTGATTTGCAAAGGGCACCTGCTCTATCGCATCCCCCGACTCTGGTGCAGCGCCGACTCCAATAACCACGCGGGGATCGGCAAGAATTCGATCCGTGGGCAAGACCGGTACATCGGGATTTGCGGGCCAAAATGGCCTGAAAAGCACCAGCGGCAGTGAAGCTTGCTCACACGCGGCGATCCCGGCAAACATTGCATCATCACTGCGCGCATCACTCTCTGGAAAGTGAATATCAAAGACAAGGGAACGGGCACCTGCAGTTGCAATCCTCTTCATCAACTGTGCATGAAGGAGCCTCCAAGAACGCACATCCTTGTTGGCGACTCCCTCGATTCCCGCGATAGCCGCATCCGCTTCGGCGGTGATCTCTCCGTTTGCGCGGTTGATGACAATCGCTTTAACTTGCTGAAAATGCTCAATTGGCGGCGGAGAGTTCGTTTTCTGCAGGACTATCGCGATCGGCGCAAATGGCCGAACATGATTGACAAGCAATCTCGCACTCCCCCAACCTAACGACGTTGCAACGAGCGCAATGAGGATCCACGCAGCGAAGCGATTATGTCCGGACCAATGCCGCGCAATTCGCACTGCTCGCTCAGCCAGCCCAGCTGGCTTCGCCGCTATTTCCTCGCCGCGAGTCCAGCGCGAAAGATCATCCGCAAGATCTCGCACGCTTGCGTATCGGTCTGCACGATCGCGCGCGGTCGCCTTATTCACAATTGTCTCGAGCGATAAATCGATATGCTGCACAATTGAAGACAAGCGAGCTGGTGAATCTGCCTGCACTGATTGTGTCGCTTCAGCCAGGCTCTTGCCACGGAGATCAAAGGGGAGGTTCCCCGACAACAGTTCGTAAAGGACCACGCCAAGAGAATACACATCGGTGCGTGCATCCAGCACGCGCGAATCACCACCGATTTGCTCAGGGCTCATGTAATGCACAGTGCCAACGAGCTGACCGATGTGTGTCTGCATCGTGACATCTGCAATATCGCTGTCAAGGGCGCGAGCAACACCAAAGTCAATGACCTTCACATTTCCATCCTGATCCACCAGCACATTCGATGGCTTGAGGTCGCGATGGATAATTCCGTGCTCGTTCCCATGCTGAACGGCGGCACAAGCTTGAATGACCAGCTCCACTATCTGCCGAGGTTTCAAGCTCTTTGCGGCGGCAAACTGCGTAATCGGCCGCGCGCCTGGAATGAACTCCATCGCGATAAACGGAACCTGGTCTGGTCCTTCCTGATGCGTGCCTGCTTCAAACACCTGCACAATCCCGCTGTGATGTAACCGTGCAAGCAACTGGGCTTCGCGCTCGAACCGTTCGCGCGCGGAGGCCGATGCCATTCCCAACCTCATGATCTTCAATGCAACAGGCCTGCGCGGCGATTGCTGAAACGCTTCGTATACAACGCCCATTCCACCTGATGCGATTACCGAGCGTATCTCATATTGACCGATCCGCTGCCGTGATGGAATTTGTGATGAAGAAGAGCCTCCCGGTGTCGGTTCGGGTGGTGTGCCGCGGGTTTCATGTGTGTCATCGCTCATCGATGCTCAACTCACTCATCATCTTCGCGCAGTTTTGCCACCACTGTAAAATCTTCGAGTGTTGACGTATCCTGCGTGATTTTTTCCACGCCGGCGGCGACATCTCGCAACAACCTCCGCATGATCTTGCCGGATCTCGTCTTTGGAAGACCTTCGGCGAACCGGATGTCTTCGGGCCTTGCGAGTGCCCCCACTTCTTTGGCGACGTGAGCCTTAAGCTCGGCTTTCAAAACATCATCTGGCATGCGATTGTTGTTCTTGAGCCACACTGGTTTGAGCGTGACAAACGCGACGATCGCGCTGCCCTTCAATTCGTGCGGCACGCCAACCACCGCAGCCTCGGCGACCGATGGGTGGGAGACCAGCGCGGATTCGACTTCCATCGTGCCCAGCAGGTGGCCTGAGACTTTGATCACATCATCAATGCGGCCCTGGATCCAGAAGTATCCATCTTCATCTCGACGTGCGCCATCGGCGGAGAAATACCATGGCGCGCCAGTCTTGGGATCTTTCAATCGGGCCCAATAGTTGCTCACAAACCGTTCGCGATTGCCATATACGCCGCGGAGCATGCCGGGCCAGGGCTTGCGAATGCAGAACAATCCGCCCTTGTTCGGCGGCATCTCTTCGCCCTGCTCATTCACCACCGCCGCGTCGATGCCGAGCATCGGAACGGTGCAACTTCCGGGTTTGGTGAAAATCGCGCCGGGGAGCGGCGTGGCGATGTGTCCAGCGGTTTCGGTTTGCCAGTATGTATCGACGATGGGGCAGCGCCCGCCGCCGATGTGCTTGTGATACCACATCCATGCTTCGGGGTTGATCGGTTCGCCGACGCTCCCGAGCAACTTGAGGCTCGACATGTTGTGCTTGGCGGGCAAGTCATCGCCCCACTTCATGAATGTGCGGATCGCGGTGGGCGCGGTGTAGAACTGTGTGACTTTGTGACGTTCGATGATGTCCCAGAAGCGGTCGTTGGCGGGGAAGTTGGGTGCGCCTTCGTACATCAGCGATGGCACGCGATTCATGAGCATGCCGTAGACCACGTAACTGTGACCGGTCACCCAGCCGATATCCGCGCTGCACCAAAAAATCTGATTGCTGTCGGGGAAAAGGTTGAATGTGATGCGGGCCGACATCTGTACGAAGGCGAGGTATCCGGCGGTTGTGTGCTGAATGCCCTTGGGTTTGCCGGTGCTGCCGCTGGTGTAGAGGAGAAACAGCATGTCTTCCGAGTTCATCGCTTCGCAGGGGCAGGCATCGCTGGCGGCGGCGACTTCATCGTGCCACCAGTGGAATTTCGTGACGCCAATGCGGGCCTGGCCGTTTTTGAATCGCTCGGCGGCGGGAACGTGTCCTGTGCGCTTGCACACCAGGACGTGATTGATAATGTGGCCGTGATTGATGAGGAGGTGGAGCGCCTCTTCGACGTTTTTCTGCAGTTGCACGATTTCGCCGCGGCGATAGCCACCATCAGCGGTGATGATGACTTTGCTGTTAGCATCGATGGCGCGCTCGCTGATAGCGTGGGGGGCAAAGCCGCCGAAGATGACGCTGTGGGCTGCGCCGATTCGAGCGCAGGCGAGCATGGCGATGGCGAGTTCGGGGATCATCGGCATGTAGATCGTGACGACATCGCCCTTTTTGACACCCATCGACTTGAGCGCGTTGGCGGTCTTACTGACTTCGATTTGCAGCTCGCGATAGGAGATGTGTTTAATCTCTGGTTCGCTGGCGTACTTGGAATCCTGCACTGGGTGCGCGGTGCGCGGGGCGACAGGTTCACCTTCCCAAATGATCGCGGTCTGGTCTCCGTGGCCAGCTTGCACATGGCGATCGACGCAGTTGTAGCAGGCGTTGAGGGTTCCGCCGCTAAACCAGGTTGCATCAGGCGCGTTCCATTCCAGGACTTTGGTGAATGGGGTAAACCAGGAAAGGTTTTTGGCTTCTTTGGCCCAGAAGGCGGCAGGGTCATCGATCGAAGCTTTGTGCAGTGCTTTGTATTCTTCGAGACTGGAAACGTGCCATTTTGGAAACCCAAGCGACTGTGCAGCCACCGGCGGAAACTTGCGATTCTCGATAAGGCCAGATGAAATGCCTTCTTCGGGGGCGGACTGCGTCATGATCAACTCCTGCGTAGCTGAATCGTACCTTGTAATTAGACTGGGCGTGCAAGTTGGACAGAAACTAGAACCAGCAATCCAGCGAACCCAATGCTCCCAAGAGGCAGCTCACAATTCCATTGATCGTGAAGAACGCCATATCCAGTCCGGCCTTGCCGCGGCGGACCAGCACAATGTGTTCGAGCACCAGCAGCGCCCCGACTACCACAACTCCGATTCCAAAGAGCCAGCCGAATCGTGGTTCAAATTTCCAGGCGAGAGCGAGCAAGATGAACGCCGCGAGATGCAGGAGGCGGCTTACCCAGACTGCGCCAGACCATCCGAGCGCAGCGGGAATCGAGTGCAACTTTTTCTCGCGATCGAAATCGATATCAGCCAGTGCATAGATAATGTCAAAACCGGCGACCCACGCCAGCACCATTCCAGAAATCAGGAAGAGGGACGGATTGGAATGACCACCGATAATTCCAATTGTGATGGATTTCCCCACCAGTGTGATGGTCGGAAACCCTGTCACCTCTGGACTCACAGCGAGCGCCGCGGCGAGTGGCGCGATCGCGAGCGAAATTCCCAGCACGATGTGACAGAGCCAGGTGAATCGTTTGGTCAGTGAATACGCCGCGATGAGTGTGAGGACCGGAATACTCAAGATCAGCGGCCAGTAGTTTCCGAGCAGCACGCCGAACAGGCCGCAGGAGAAGACGAAACAGCCCGCACAGATCGCGGCAGCGGTCCAGCCTGTGCCCAGCGACACTCGACCGGCGGCGAAGACTCGGCGCGCTGTCCGAGGATTGAGAGCATCGAAATCTTTGTCGAGCAGGCGATTGACGAGCATCGCCCAGGACCGCGCGAAGAACATGCAAAGGATGATGAGCGTGAACTGGAGCGCGAGCGTTGGGTATTCAATCTTCGCCGGCAGCGCCATGCAGGTCGCAAGGATCGCGAAGGGCAGGGCAAACACCGAGTGCGCAAGTTTGATGTCCGCGGCCATGGCGCAGGCCCAAGCCCAGAGAGCTGGCGGAGATATTGCTGCGGTCGACATCAGGGCAGGATAGGTAGATTGGTTTTGGATCAAGCGAGATGTAGATTTGGCTTGGGAAAGCGCAAAGGGGATCAACGAAAATTTCAAAGGGGCTCATGAGCCCCTGATCCCCTTTTGTTTTTGAGCTAGAAACGGAGGTTGCAAATGCAGTTACGCCAAGGAGCGAAGTCGAAAAGGGAGGCACATGGAAAGCCGCGAGACCCTTGGGAAGAGAATCTCAGGGGGCCACGGGGTTTCCAGAGGGCCACCGACCGTGGCCCCCTAAGTCATTTTTGGTCAAGAACAAAGAGGCCGGAAGCGGATGGGTTTGGTGAAACTGGAAGAAGGGCTATTTAGTTGTGAAAGAAAGCGATACCCGAACACAATACAGCCTGATTTGCGGATTTTTTTGATTCAAGCGAAAATATTGATAGGTGATTGTACAATCTGTTTGGTTGACGTCAAGTTCTAATTGCCAGTTTCCTGAAAATATCGACTTGAATTTGTTAGGGCATTTTCGCGCAGCAATAATGTACAGAATTCTGTACAATCATGCGATGGAGGATTCATGATCCGATCGACTGACATTACGAGCTCTACCGAGTTGCGACAGAACCTCCGTGTCCACCTGGATCGTTTGAAGACTACCGGCCGCCCACTCTACATCACCACCAACGGCGAGACCGAAGCGATCATGTTGAGCACCGCGACTTTTGATGAGCTTATCGAGAAGCTGGAACTCGCCGAGAGCCTCGCCACGATTGATCGAAGTATGGAAGATATCAAGGCGGGTCGGGTTCGAGATTTTCGCGAAGGCATTCGGAGCATTGCGGACAAGCTTGGATTGAAGCTCGATCCGTGATTTTTCGCGCGGGCGTGAGAGACCAAGCTCTTGGGTACACTGCCCCGCGTTCCAGTTACTTTGCACCCTTCAAAAATCGGATAACATGCTCACCATGCTCACTAGAACACACGCTCTTCTCTGTGCCGCTTGTGCCTTTGCCGCCCTTGCGACCGTTTCGCCTTTTGCAGCGGCACAGCCACAACTGCCGCCAACGGCGCTTAAGGGGTTGGCGTACGACGTTGATTTCTTTAAGGGGGCCAAGCACGACCCGGCGATTCCGACTCCGGATTCGATTCTTGGGTTTCGGGTGGGGGACAAGGCCGCTACTCATGCTCAGGTTGAAGCGGTGATCAAGGGCATCGCTGCCAAAGCGACGGGGCGGACCAAGCTGTTTGAATATGCCACCAGCCACGAAGGAAAGAAACTTTACTACCTTGCCATCAGCAGTCCTGCCAACATTGCCAAGCTCGATCAGATCAAATCGGACGCTGCCAAACTTGGTGATCCTCGCGGACAGTCCGCCGCGGAAACCGACCGCATCGCAGGCTCTATCCCAGCGATCGCTTGGATGGCGTATGTGATTCATGGTGATGAAATGTCGGGGACTGATGCCGCACTTGCGATGATTTATCACCTGGCAGCGGGCACCGGTGAAGATGTTACCAAGCTCCTCGACAATGTTGTCGTGCTCGTTGATCCGCTTATGAATCCTGATGGGCGCGATCGCTGCATTACCAGTGTGAATCAGACTCGCACTGTTCAGCCCATGATCGATGACCAATCAACGCCTCATGCTCAGCCCTGGCCTGGCGGGCGTATGAACCACTACCTCTTTGACATGAACCGCGACTGGATCTGGGGGACACAGCCCGAGAGTCGTGGCCGCATTAAGGCCGCAGGTGAATGGAACCCCCACTACTTTGTTGAAAGTCACGAGCAGGATCCGCTTGACACGTTCCTTTTCATGCCGCCACGCGCGCCGATCAATCCCAATATTCCTGCCAGCATCACCAAGTGGTCAAAAGTTTTTGGCGATGATCAGGGCAAGGCTCTGGACGCTTTTGGCTGGCGTTATTACACGGGGGAATGGAACGAGGAGTGGTATCCTGGTTATTCGGGGTCGTGGGCAGCGCTTCGAGGCGCGATCGACAATCTGTATGAACAGGCTCGCACGATCAGCGATGGGATTCGGCGTCCCGAGGGGACAATCGAGACGTATCGCGAATCAGTTCACAAGCAGTACGTCAGTTCGATGGCCAATCTCGGAACGCTGCTGGCGCACAAAACTGAAATCATCAAAGACTTTGCCGATCAGCGTCGAC
This sequence comes from Planctomycetia bacterium, assembly GCA_005776545.1. Next base: position 10,943 of record SXOY01000285.1, read on the forward strand.
TTTCTGTTGAATCGACCGAGGCCAGTGCAACACGGCTGTTCTTCATCGATGCCGCCAACACGAATCCTGGTCGCTGGTTGAAGTTTGCTGACATTCTTTCGCTGCAGGGGATTGAGACATACTCGCTCGCCAGCGCATCGAAATTCTCTGGCAAGGACTGGCTTGGCCGCACTTTCCAGGATCGCGAGTTCCCAGCTGGGAC
>SXOY01000286.1 GCA_005776545.1 Planctomycetia bacterium
GCATCGGCGCAGTTTGCCGGAGACGCCGCGAAACAGGTGGCTTCGGGCGATGCGGGGAGTCTGGGCTGGTCGTTTAAGGGTGCTGCGTGGATTGTGAGCAAGTGGCATCTGGCGTTGAGCCTGATCGTTTCGGCATTTGTACTTTGTCTGCACTTTTCAGGCTCAACGATTCGCTATCTGCTTCTGCGTCGCATTAATGACGGGCAAGAACTCGAAGAAATCTGGATGCCCAAGATGATCCCGGGCACCAGTGCACCCATTGACCCGGCAGATGGCGAAGACGATGACTGAGTCAGGCTCCATCACCGGCGCCGACATCTTCTCGCGCGCCGTCAGGCTCGCCGGAATTCTCGCAGAATGCGGCATACAAAAGCTCGAACTCACAACTGCTGCTGGCACACAGTTGGTCGAAGCCCGTACGGTGAATCTCCCATCGCTCCTTCATCCCGGCGTCACAGTCACCTGCGACCAGTCTCGGTTCGTCATCTTCGTTGATCGGATCGAGTGGTCCACGACATCCCTCGCGCTGGCGCTTGCTCTGAACACTCCGAGCCGGACCTAAAGTCCTTTGAATCACTAATAATCGTTCAATATTCTATGCAATTCCCGTGGGGTATAGAACTCAAGTACCAATAACGTCGACCACGGTAAGCAAATTCCGCAGGATCGAAGTTCAATGGCCCTGCCGCTGAAAAAGATGCGTGAGTGTTGATTGCTGGTCGCTAATAACTCCGAAATACCCCTTGCAAAATGGCCCCCCTTCACTTAAAATGCAACCATGTGCTCCCCAACAAAAAATACCCCCACCACTGACTCCCCTGACCGGCGCATCCTCCTGGGTGCGGCGGGCCTTGCCGGCGCCGCATTTCTTGGCGCTCTTAGCTCGCACGCAAGCGCAGGTCCCCTTTCTCCCCCGGCGGGCACGGTTTCGTCTACTGGCAAGACCCTCACCGAGGTCGAGCCTCGCACGGCCATCAACGCGACCAACACGCCGCCCGCTGCTGGCTATGTCTTCCGCATCACACAGCCCGGCTCGTACTACCTCACCGGGAACATCAACGTTCCGGCGGGGCAACAGGGAATTCTGGTTTCCGCCCCGGCCACCATCGACCTCAACGGGTTCTCTATTACCGGCGGCAACGGCAATACCTTCGGGATCGCCTCTAACAACGGCGGCTCCATTCGAAACGGCGTGATCTCCGGCTTCGCCTACGGCCTCTCCGTCAATATCGACGCGGTGATCGAAGATATCACTGTGGACGCGTGCACCACGCGGTCAGTCATCATGGGTACACGGAGCATCATCCGCCGTTGCAACTTTCGCGGCTTGGTCCCCGTCGCCGTCGAGTGCAGCGGCGACTACGCCCTTGTTGAGGACTCGTTCTTCACGGGCGCGACTGTGCAGGGCGCGTATCTCAACAGCTACTCCACGCTCCGCCACTGCCGCTTCGGCGCATGCAGCACCGGCGCGTACATCGGCTACGGAGGGCGGGTAGAGCGGTGCTCCTTCGACGCCTGTTCCTCCCGCGGCCTGCAAGCCGGAGCCCGCTCCTTCGTTGACGGCTGCACCGCCACCGGCAGCCCCGCCGGGGCTCTGAACGCCATCGAACTGGGCGAGGGGAGCACAATTACGCGCTGCGTTGTCTCCGCCAACCCCGTGGGCATCTGGGCCGGCGCGGCATGCCGCATTACTGACTGCTCCATGGATGCCAACACTACGGCGATCCGCCTCACAGCCACAGGGTCGGTGGTCGATGCGTGCAAGCTGACGCGCAACACCACAGGCATCGACTTGGCCAACGTCACAGGGCACTACATTACACGTTGCATCATGCTCGGCAACACCAACGCCCTGGCGATCAACTGGGGCGGGAACTGGTACCCCTACGTGCCGCTGGGGGACGTCAACACTGCAACCAACCCGCTGGCAAGCATGATCGGGTGATCCTGAATGATCGATAGTCGGTCCCTATGCCAAATCAGCGGCCTGGTCATCGTCGACCGGATCACTGCAACCATCGAGTTGGCGGCTTCGCTGTGTGCGGTCTCCGGGCGTTGATGTTCCTGGGACAACCAGGTGCGCGAACTCTTGTGGAATAGAAAGCAAACTTGCGACGGGAAGCGGGTCTGCCATTGCGTCCAGGTGAACCGCATCTTCAATTCGCATTGAGCCAATTCGCGTACGGCGAAGCTGGGTCAATACACCCCCCGTTCCGAGCGCAACACCGATATCTCGTGCAAGGCTTCGGATGTATGTTCCCTTGCCGCAGACGATGTGAATTGTCAGAGTGGGCCAGGTGAAAGCCTCGATTGAGATGGAGCGAATGAATACTGGTCTTGCCGCCATTTCGACTTCGCGACCTTTTCGCGCGAGGTCGTAGGCTCTCTTTCCATCGATCCACATGGCCGAGTACACCGGCGGGCATTGCTGAATATTTCCGGTGAAGCTCTTAAGAACTTCTGCAATTTCGTCAAGCGTCGGGACCTTTGTTACTTCCGCTGGTTCTGGACGGGTTTCCAGGTCACAGCTTGCGGAGAAGTGTTCGAGGTCGATTGTCGCTGAGTATTCTTTTTCCCCCGCCATGATCACATCGCACAATCGCGTAGCTTTGCCGATCAAGATCACGAGCAGCCCCGATGCCAGAGGGTCGAGCGTGCCGCCGTGACCGACTTTGATGCTCTTGGGCAAGCCGGAATTCATCAGTCGACGTTTTACGATTCGACAGACATGCATGCTTGTTGGATGCCGAGGCTTGTCTACAAGCAAAAGCCCGCAGAGAGGCGCTGGAGTTTGTCTGTTAGGCGTCAATGTTCACCGAACTCCCTGTTCATCTGCTGTTGCGGTTGGGATTGCAGTTGGCGTTGCTGCTGGTGTCGGGCGGTTCTGACGCGCGTGCTCTTGAGACGGCGGCAATTGGCACACCGTTAGATAAACCCGGTTTCCAAGACTGTAATTAAATCCGCTCACTTCGCCAATGCGCATGATTCCCGTTTTCCGATCTGCGAGCACCTTGGGCAGAATGAACACGCCATCAGGATGATCTTTGAGCCATTTTTCCAGACCAATCTCATCGATCCGCTCGCTGCGACCGCGCATTTCGAAAATGAGACTGTCTTCGACAAAGCTGAGTTTCTTGTCTCGCGGCACATTGGAATCCTCAGTTGCCTGAACGGTTGCGACGGGCCGAGCGTGCAAGGGATCCACACGCTCGATCAGCGTTCGAAGTTCGGCGCTGACCCAGAGGCTGCGCGTGCTGGGCAACACCATGCCACAGAGAATTGCCCAGGTCAGTCCTGCACCAAGTGCAGACACTGCCTGTGCCCGCAGAAATTTGCCCTGGTTTTTCCCGCCGCGAATGCCGCGAAAAATGCCCTTCCAAGCGATGACCAGGGTAATGACCATCAGGAGCACTGGCAGAAGTGCGATAGCGAACTGAGGGTACGTCGTTTCAACACCAAAGTACCACCAGACAAAGAGCGGCATGATGCTCAGAATGCCGCCGATGATGGCCCAGGCAACATAGCCAATTCGTGAAACGAGTTTTGGGACCGAGTCCATTACGCCGCAAGACGCTGTGAAAATTGCCCGCGCACTTATCAGAGCAATCGCCGGATAGAGGGGCATCACATAGTGAGGCAACTTGGTCGAAGTGAATTCAAATACCAGCCAGGGGACGAGCACCCAGGCCAATAAGAACACCTCGGCTTGCCGTCCTTTTGCGCCGTGTTGAACACGCCGATTCACTGCGCCCCAGACTCGCTGGAACATATTTCCAGTTCTCTTGTCTGCGCTGCTTTCAATTCCTCTAGCTTCAGTTGGTCCAAAGCCCTGTTTCCATGCACGCACCATTGCTTGTCCGGTTACGAGCGATCCGGGCCAGAAGAGGACGGACAACAACAGGAGGTGATATCCGGGTGGTCCGGAATGGCCTTCTTTTGCCGCGAATGTGCGGCCAAGAGTCTCCTTAACAATAATGTCAAAGTATGACTGAGCGCCGACTTGCCGCATGACAAGCACGGCCCATACGCCAATCGCAGCGAGTACGGCGAGAGAACCCAGAACGGGCCAGGTTCGTTTCAGCACGCCGCGTGATCGCTTGGAAAATCCGAGCGAGAGCAGGGTCAGGCTGCAGATCAGCGGCGTGAGCGGACCTTTGACCAAGACACCGACGATCATCGCGCCCCAGAACACGATTCTCCAATGTCCGAGCGTTTTGCGGGCTTTGGTGGAATCATGATCGACATGCCACAACCGAAAGAGTGCCCATTGTGCCACAGTGGTTGCGGCGAGCAGCACCATGTCAGCGCGAGCCTGCTTACTTTCCCACATCACAATTGGGCACACAGCAAGAAGCAAGGCGCCGAGCCAGCCAGCACGGGGATCAAACATTGCAGTGCCCAGCCGCCACGTTGCGAGCACAGCGATAATCGCGGCGAGCAGTGAAGGCAATCGATAGAGCCAGATCAGGTCGGCGGCATCTTTCACGCCTAGTGCATCACCAGCCCGCACTGCGCTAGATTGGAGCCAATAAATCAGTGGCGGTTTATTGAGTCGCGGCCGGTCCTGCACCTTTGGAATGATCCAGTCTTCAGCTTTTTCGCTCGCACTCATCTGGCGACTTGCCTGAGCGAATCGAGCCTCATCGCGATCGATGGTTGGAATTGTCACAAAGCCGGGCAGATACACGGCGAGACAGATGAAGAGCAACGCCAAGCCACCACGCCAGCTCCTGGCATTTCTCCCCCACCGCTTTGCATCGACAATGGTGCCAAAAAGTTCGCGCGGCGACCAGTCAAGCATGCGAGATGGATCGTGTCCACGCTCGCTCACGCCTGGCATGCTCCGATTTGATCAGATTGATCGACCATGAGACAAGGGTACGTCGAGGGAGTCGCTCTGGATAGTACAGGCACTAGGCACTTGGCACTAGGCATTGGGGAACACCGAAGACGAATTGATCCCGAACTTGATGGTTTGTACTTTCACCAGTCGGGGAAGAGTCCTATCTTCTGACCTTGACGACGCAATCGAGAACACAATTCCTGCTTCCGGTCTTGGTCGCTCTTCCGCTGGCGGTTGCGGCGTTCTATGTCGATGGGACGATTGTCCAGTATGCGGACCGTGTGCGGCCACAGATTCAAGGTGACGTCAAGCGCGTGCTCGAGACTCTTCAGCAATACGGCGATGCGACCTACATCATACTTGCCGGACTCTTTGTACTCATGCTTGATCGGGCGCGACGTCGTTTTGTTCTCGATCTGATCGTCGCGGCACTTCTCACGCTCGCAATTTCGCATGTTTGCAAGATGCTCCTGGGCAGACCTCGCCCGGTTGAAGGTGATCATCATTTCTTTGCCGGTCCTTTTGCGTATCCAGTTGAGTCCGAAGGCAGACTCATCATGCTCCACACGTGGGACCTCTTTACACCCGGTCATAGCAAGCTGTGGTCGATGCCGAGCAGTCATACCAGTGCGGCCGCCGCGATGTCAGTCTTTTTCTGGCATCATTATCCACGCCTTCGAATCTTCTCGCTGTTCATGGTGGTGTTTGTTGGGAGCCTGCGGGTACTTTTCGGCGCACACCACTTGAGCGATGTCATTATGGGCGCCGGAGTTGGCTTCACGGTTGCGAGCTTTGTCATTGTCCCGGAGTTAGTCAGTCGACGGTATGGAAAGCCGCGGTATGGGACGATTCTGGACATAGCTTAGTAAATACAAGTGTCAGGCATTAGTGAAAGCCAAAGGCGAATCCGACTCACGAGCGCTTTGACCATTCTTCACCGGCCATCTTGATCGCGCCCTGCACACCGAGTTTCTTGAGTGAGTCATTCACTTTGTCAGCCAAGCGATAGCGCAACTGTGATTGAATCAGTTCTCTCGCGGCAACATTTGGGTCAACCATCACCCCTCGATAAAACTCCACATATTCACTCTGCAGGAGCCTCATGGCAAACGAAGGATTGAGGGCAAGCCCCCCATGTTTTTCGATGATCCTGGAACGCAGTGATTCGTGCATAATTCGCGGCAAGGTTCGCAGCATGGAATCGGCCCGAATGCGGACATCAATCAGAAACTCCGGAATCACCGCCGCTTTTCCCCGACTTGCAAGCCGACAATACAGCTCCCAGTCTTCATACGCCGCGAACGACTCATCGTACCCGCCGACCTCCAGCAGCAATGCTCGCGGCATGATTGCAGTTGCACAGCTCGCAAAGTTATAGACGGTGAGAAGATCGCGATCGAACCCAAGCGGGCACCAGCCGCCGGTCGCCTCGTCAACATCATCAGAGAAACACGACACCATGCTGGTTGCCAGCACTACTGACTCGTCGCTGCTTAGTCGTTCAATCGCCCGTTCTACAAATGTCGGACGAATGCAATCGTCAGCATCGAGCGTCAGAATATGGCTCGACTTCGCCAAGTTGATACCGTGATTCCTCGTCGCAGACAAGCCCGTATGCGGCTTCCAGACAATCCTGGCCCGCTCAGTGCCTTCCAGCTCTTTCAGCGCCTCAACAGTCTGCGCATTGTCTGAACCGTCATCAACAATCAGAATCTCGTCAATCTCGCGAGTCTGCGACTCCAGCGAGGCGAGTGTTCGTTCCAGATATTGATGCAGATTGAACACTGGAATCACTGCGGTGACCGAAAAGTCCTTGCACGGCAAAACGCGCGGGAGTTTGGAAATCGCGTTTGCTTCCATGTGTAGATAAATCGCTCTTGCCCGATCGATCCACGCCTCGTCAAAAGTCGTGGCCTCGCCATGCAACTCAAACTGTGTACGCTGCCTGGTGTTTCGACTTGCAAGATAGACAATTCCGCCCGCACGCGGCGCATGCACTGTTACCGCATCCCCGAGCTTGTTGATCTCTGCCGCAGCGCGAGACGCCGCGGCCAGTTCGGGAATCTGGAACCGAATATCCAACGCCGTGGAATATCGAACGACTTTCGCCTTCACTGCATCAGGCATCTGAAAATCATCGGGGACAATCCAGGTCGACGCTCCGACGTTTCTCAACGTCCGCACGACATTCTCTTGCACACGAAGCGGAATGACAACAACATCTTTCACTCCGTAAGTCTATCAACGCAGTGCCCGCCGCACATAGAACTTCCTGATAGCATTCACCGCGTGAAAGAACTGCAATTATCAATATCGATTAAGGCTCCGATCGAGCGTTGTTTCGACCTTGCCCGCTCCATGGATTTCCACACCTTTTCGATGAGAGCAACTGGCGAGAAAATCGTAAGCGGCCGTACTTCCGGACTCATTGAACTGGGCGAGTTTGTCGAATTCGAGGCCGCTCACCTGGGGCTTGTTCGCCGTTTGTGTGCCACAATCACCACGTTCAATCGGCCCCAGAACTTTATTGATGAACAGAACAAAGGTCCGTTTCGCACCCTTCGACACGAACATCGATTCATATTAAGTCCAGACAATCCATCAATAACGCTCGTCGAAGACCACCTTTACATCGTCGTTGGCTGGTCTATCTTCGGACTCATCGCAGAACGCGCACTCGTGGTCCCCCACTTGCGAAAGGTGTTGACTCAGCACCAGCTCAACCTCAAAGCCGCGCTCGAAAGCGAAGAATGGAAACGGTTTCTGCCAAAGATTTAAGCGATTCCGCTTCAACACCCATCACTGAACGCGTCCACAAAATCCAGATAGTCAAAGAAGTCAACGATCCCATCTCCGTTGAAATCCGCCGCCGCAGTCAGATTTGCGAACTCATCAACGAAGTCCAGGTAATCAAAGAAATCTGCAGTGTCATCACAGTTGAAATCCGCACCGCACATTGACAGCAGCGCACTGTTCGATTCTACAACACGACACGGGGTAATTACTCGACAGCGATACAGCCCCGTGTCACCGCCATGAATTCCTGTGATCATCAACTGGTTCGTCATCGCGCCGCTTACGACCGATCCGTAACCGGACGGGCCATCAACCAGTGCCGTCACATCGCCGCGATACCAGCGGTAATTCATGGTTCCAGTATCACTATCTGGACTTGCGGCTGTCGTCGTAAACACCGCCTGGCCGCCGTAGCAGGCAGATACTGGGCCTGGTTGCAGCGAAATCGTGATGCCCGTTTCGGCCACGGTTCGCGGCACGATCTTGAAAATCTCTCCTCCGTTGTAGTCGCAAATGTATATTTCCCCGGCGGTGTCTTCGCCGAGCGAGGCGATTGTTTGTAGCGTGAATCCGACTGGAGCGAGTTCAGTGGTTCTATCAACCAAGTTGGTGGCAACACCGTTTACATTCCGGAGCGAGAACATTTTGCTGAGTTGATAGTCCGCATAGAAAAATGTACCACGGTAATCTGGAATCGCGCACCCGCGGTATACATATCCGCACGTCACGCTCAACCCGACCGAGTGGGTGTATTCGGTGAAAGGTGCGATCAGTGTTGGCCCGTTGCAGGTGCAACCTGAGAGGCCGGGGCAGAATGTGCCCTCAGTGCATCGCCACCCATAATTGCGACCTGCCGCGTTTGCC
>SXOY01000287.1 GCA_005776545.1 Planctomycetia bacterium
ACTTCTCGGCGCAGCAGCTCTCGCACCTTTCTTTGATCCCATGATGCACGGCGCATTCACCGTTGCGGCATGCTGTGCTATGTCGTCGCTTCTTTGTGTGTCACTCTCTGCGAAAGCACAGATCAACCATTGCGCCTGCTGTAACTACGATCTCGTCAATACCCCACGCAATGCGCCCTGCCCAGAATGTGGGCGCATATTCTCGCGAATTGAGATACTTCCAGGCCGCCCAACAACCATTGCGGATTCCACGCTTGGGCGCTGATGGCCGCTGTTCTAAGCAATCTCACCTATCGCATCAGTCGCACTTCTGGCTCAATTACTACTATTCATGATGCAACGTCAGAATACGCCCGCAGCCCTGATCCGCCTTCGCCCCACCGCCGCGGCGGACTTGTCAACGCTTTTTGAAATCCAAAGCGATCCCGAATCCAATGTCATGGCCGGCACCAAGCCGCGTACTCGCGATGTTTTCTTTGCCACGTGGGCACAACACTTTGCCAACCCGAGCATCAACGGTCAAGTGATGGAGATCGAGGGATTGAACCGACACGAAATCGTCGGGAGCATCGCGTGTTTCCAGGCCGATGGACTTGATTGCGTCGGATACTGGATTGCGAAAACGCATTGGGGCAAGGGAATTGCATCGCGTGCGCTCGAGTTGTTTCTTTTACAGGAACATCGTCGCCCGTTGCACGCAACCACCGCCAGTTCCAACGCGACATCCCAACACATTCTGACCCGGTGCGGGTTTCAACGCATGGGGCTACGCATGGGGGAGGAAACCGAACGGTTCCTAGCACGCGAAATCGTCGACTTTTTGTTGACTTAACGCATTACTCAGCGCTCGGCACTCAGTACTTTTCTTCTTTGCCCCCATACCCTGTGCCATATGCAAACCCGACTCCTCCCGATCATTTCTGCTTCTCTCGCCTTCATCACTTCGCTCGCCGCGGGCCAGGATGTCCCTGTAGAGAAGTACGTGCTTCCCAACGGCATGAAAGTGATCCTGCATCAGGACCGCAATCTGCCCATCGCGACTATCAATATCTGGTACAGCGTCGGTGCACAGGATGAACCCAAGGGCCGCTCCGGATTTGCCCACCTCTTCGAGCATCTTATGTTCATGGGAACCAAAAGAGTTCCCGGCAATCAATTCGATGTCCTCATGGAGACCGGCGGCGGCGCAAACAACGCCAACACCGATCTGCATCGCACCGACTACTTCTCTTCTGGCCCATCGAGTCTACTGCCCACACTCCTCTGGCTTGACGCCGATCGACTTGAGGACATGGGTCTGAACATGTCAAAAGAGAAAGTCGACAAACAGCGCGATGTCGTCCGCAATGAACTTCGCCAGGTTGTTGAAAACGCGCCTTACGGCAAGGCCGATGAACTTCTCTGGCCCATGCTTTTTCCGCCAACACACCCATACCACACTGGGGTCATCGGAACGCATGAAGATCTGGAGGCAGCCAACGTCACCAACGTCCGCGATTTCTTTGCGAATTTCTATGTCCCCAACAACGCATCGCTCGTCGTTGCTGGCGACTTTGACCCAGCCACAATCAAACCACTCATCAGCGACCTCTTCGGCAGCCTGCCCAGAGGCGGCGAAATTCCGCGCAAATACACGCTTCCCAGCGAGGCCATGCCGATCAAGATCGATGGCGTCAAGCGAACAACAGCGATCGACAAGGTTCAATTGTCACGCGTTCAATACACGTTTTTCAGCCCACTTTCATATGGACCGGGCGATGCTGATATGAAACTCGCGGCGATGGTCCTTGCCGATGGCAACGCCAGCCGCCTCTACAAGCGACTGGTCATGGATGAGAAACTCGCTACCGAAGTCTCTGCCAGCCAGAATGCCTACCCGCTCGCGTCGTTCTTCCAGATCAATGTACTCACACCTTCAGGCACAGACTTGGATCGCGTTGAAAAAGTCATCGATGAGGAACTTGCTCGCTTTGCAAAAGGTGGCCCGACAGCGCCGGAACTCGAACGCACCAAGGCATCATCTGAACTCGCAATGCTCTCGCAGATTCAATCTATTCCGCGCAAAGCCGCGATGCTGAATGAATACGAAGCCGCGTGGGGTGAGCCGAACAGTTTCAAACGCGACCTTGATCGTTATCGCAATGCCACGCCCGATTCAGTGAAGCAATGGTCGGCCAAAGTTTTAGACCTCAACTCCAGAGTCATCACTCGCGTGCTTCCTGAAGAACCTGAGCGGTCTGAGTCAAAGCGTGACGTTGCTCCCAATGCCGCGGCCGCGACTCCATTCTCCCCACCGGCACCGACCGAATTCACGCTTTCCAACGGCATGAAAGTCATGCTCTGGACCAAAAAAGACATTCCTCTGGTTTCTCTTCGTCTGCACGTTGGATCGAAAGGCTCGCTTGATCCAGTTGGCAAAGAAGGCGTGAACGAACTCGCAGCGCAATTGCTCTCTGAAGGTGCGGGTTCACGCGATGCATTGCAATTCGCAAACGCGATACAAGACCTTGGCGGCCATTTCTCTGCTGGCGCTGATGAAGAATCGGTGACCGCGGCATTCACCATTCTCAAACGCAATCTTGAGCAGGGCATCTCGCTGTTTAGCGATGCAATCGTGCGTCCGCAGATGAACTCCAGTGATTTCGATCGCATTAAGGGTTTGCATCTGGATGATCTTCGTCAGGCCGACGACAATGCTCCCGCGATCGCCGCAAAAGTTGCGAATATTGTGCTTTACGGGAACGGCAATCCGTACTCAACATCTGCCTCAGGCAACATTGCAAGCGTTTCAGATGTCACTCTGGACGATGTGAAGTCGGCGACGAAGCAGGCGATTCAACCTGGTAACAGCACACTGCTGGTAGCCGGCGACGTGAGCGAATCTGAACTTCGCCAAATGCTAGAGACCTCGCTCAAGGGCTGGTCAAACTCAAATTCGCCGATGCGTCCAATGGACAATGTCACCATTCCATCATCGAACCAATTGCGCGTGGTTGTGGTTGATCGCCCGGGCGCAACGCAGACCGTTGTTCGCTTTCAGTCGCCTGGTCCCAAATTTGATTCGCCCGATCGAGTGAAGCTTGAATTGCTTAACACCATTCTCGGTGGCAGTTTCACCAGTCGTCTCAATCAAAATTTGCGAGAAGACCACGGCTATACCTATGGTGCTCGCTCATCATTCAATCAGCACCGCACAACCGGCGATTTCACCGCTGGTGCACGCGTACAGGCGGAAGTCACCGGGCCGGCGCTCAAGGAATTTGCGAACGAATTCGCCCGATTCCGTGCAGGAGACATTACCGAAGCCGAAGTGGCGAAAGCTCGTGAAACCTATAAGAATGAGACGGTGGAGTCATTCTCGGCACTTGACAGCATTCTCTCGGCTGCGGAAGTGCGCCTTGAAAACGATGTCGCATTCGCTTCCATTTCAACAGACATCAGTGACTCTGCTACGGTGACTGCGGCAGATCTAAACGCGGCGGCACGGAAAGTTATGGAGAGTCTGGATCATGGAGTGCTTGTTCTGGTGGGCGACAAGACTCTCATCCTCGATCAAATCAAGGATTTGGGATTGGCAGAGCCTGTTGTACTTGATGTAAACGCGCAACCGGTGAAATGATTTTCAAGCAGCTTTCTTTGAACCGGTCCATCCTTCAATGGTCAGGGTCCACTTTGCCAGATCGCGGCACAGCGACATTTTGTCCACAAATTCTGTAGCCCCACTTCGCAGA
>SXOY01000288.1 GCA_005776545.1 Planctomycetia bacterium
ACCAGAGAAAGGAGTCGCCCATACGACTTTTTCACTGAGTAGGGCGCGACTTTCGGGTGGTCTCGCTTTGGGAATACAGTGGTTGCTGCACCGGCAATTTCCTGGCTGTTGCGGACATATGCACGGCTGCGTTGTACAACCAAACGTCTGAAGAGAGTGTCGTGTGCGAAGACTTCTTTCACTTGCTCTGCGTCAGTCGCTGGAGCGTCGTCACGTACATTGACGCCCATCAATTTGTCGAGGCGTTTCTCGAGCTGATTGAAATGAATTCGCAAGGAGTTGATTCCAAGTGTCTCCTTGAAATAATCCTCGTTGCGGCGAGAAAATAATTCGATCATGTGGCGAAGGTCTGATAGTTTGTTGTTAACTGGTGTGGCAGTAAGCATGAAGACTTGCTTTTTCTCTGCGATGTCGAAGAGGACTCGATAGCGGGAGGGCCCAGCATCCATGCTCGCGGCGAATTTACCGTCCTTTGCACCATCAGCGGAACCTATTACCACGCCGCCCCACCCGACAGTTCCGGGATTCCGGAAGTGGTGTGCCTCGTCAACGATGATGGCGTGCGCACGTTCTTTGACCGATTGGATATCTTCTTGACATTTTTTCAACGTCAGATCAGTGTGACTTAGAATTGCGAGGTTGGCGAATTTGCCGCTAATGTGCGGCAAATACTTGCGGATAGCCGGAAGCCAGACTGACTCGATTGCGGCCTTGGGAACAAGGAGCAGAACGTTCTTGCCCTCCTTGATGATGAGTCGCTCGATGAGCATGAGACCGACGAAAGTTTTTCCGAGGCCGACGCCGTCACAGAGAAATGCGCCGCCGAATTGATTTGCGATCTTGAGTAACGACTTGTAGCCATCCTGCTGGTATCCGCTTAGATGGCTGAAGAGCCTGGAGCCCTTGCCATTTTCCGCGGTGTCCCACGCATCTGCATCTAGTTCACGGCCGCGGAAATACTCGTGGAGCGCTTTGGCGTAGACATCGAATGGCGGGTATTCACGCACGTGGCGCTCGACGGTTTTGAGGATTTCATCAGTGATGTCGAGGGCTTCGTTCCAGTGACGCTCATACCAGGCCTGGAGCTCGGGGACTTCGCGGCGTATCTGGACGTTGAGTTCGACGTTCTGGCAGAGACCGGGGTGGGTGAAGTTGCTTGAGCCGACCAAGGCGGAAGAGCCGACGACGGCTTGCTTGGCGTGGGTGATGTAGGCCTTTGCGTGGAACTTCTCTTTGGTGTAGACCTTGCATTCGATTTGGCGCGTGCGGAGGGCATCGACTACGGCCTCAGCGCCGGTGAGGAAGTCGTTGGAGACTTTCTCGCGCTCGATGCTTTGATCAAGTTGCTTTTTGGCGGCTTCGATGCCGGCGAGGGCGGCGGCTTTGGTGCGTTTCGAGACTTCATCGCCCATGAGGATGCGGAGTTTTTCGAGTTGCTGCCATTTGCCATCGAGGGCGAGGAGGGCACCGAGCTCGAAGTAACCGGTGGCGATGTCGAACTTGCTGGAGATGTCGGCCCATTCGGCGAGGTATTGGCGGACCTTCCAGTCGGCATCGGAGTTGTCGACAATGAAGAGGTCGCCGCCGGATCTTGGTGATTTGGGTTCTTGGGTCACAGGGGGAGTGTACACGGAATGGGAGATACAGGGAATGGGACCTATAGGTCGTATAGGACGGATAGGACCTATTAAAAGCCAGTGGGACCTATTGAATGCGAGGGGTGGGGAAATTTGGGGGTGTGTGGCCGCGGCGGGGTGGAGTAGGGAATTGGAAAACGACAACCGGCCCTGTCAAAGACAGAGCCGGTCGAAGCAATACTCCCCGAGCAGGACTCGAACCTGCAACCTATCGGTTAACAGCCGATCGCTCTACCATTGAGCTATCAGGGAAAGATGGGAGACAAGGTTAGCCCGCGTTCTTTGTCGGTCAAGTTGGGGGTTGGATTCAGGGATTTGGTTGCCTATTATCTCGACCCATTCGGAAGCGTCCGTATGGGATAGTTAAACGCACCAGTTGGCAGGTACTGCCAGCGTCAATTTGGCCCGAATCGGGCAACAGGTAGTCCATGAAATCCGGCATTCATCCTCGTTATTTCAACAACTGCAAAGTTTTCCACAATGGCGAGCACGTCATGACCGTTGGTTCCACAGTCCCCGAGCTGCACGTCGAAGTGTGGTCCGGATCTCACCCATACTTCACCGGCAAGCAGACGTTTATTGACTCGGCTGGCCGCGTTGAGAAGTTCCAGCGTAAGTATGCTGGGAACTACTTTAAGGATGGGGCCAAGGCTGAGGGAGATGCGGCGAAGAAGTGAGAGAAAGCAAGCTCTGGATTTGAGAGTTGAAATTTCAGAATTGAGATTTGAAAGTTGAAACCGCTGGAATCTGAGATTTGAGATTTCAGAGTTGAGAGCTCTGAGCCTGGAACAGAATAAAGTCATTAAGAAGGGGCCGCCGAAACGCGGCTCTTTTTCTTTTTTGGGCGAGAGCGGGTGGGCCGATTTGTGGTATGCTGGACAGCACACTTGGAGATTACTGATGAAGATTTCTCGCGCGTTTACCGTTGCCTTTGTTGCCGGCCTGGCTGTTTCGAATTTCGCGTTGGCCGCAGATGGGCCGGCGGTTAGCACAGGTGCGGTGGCGGCGGCGAGTGATTTGCTGCCGCAGGACTCGACGCTTGTGACGGGGATGCTGGACAATGGGTTGAAGTATGTGATCAAGAAGGGATCGATTCCGGCGGGGCGGGCGGTGATGTGGGTGCATATTCACAGCGGGTCGTTGAATGAGACGGAGAAGCAGCGCGGTATTGCGCATTACCTTGAGCACATGGCGTTTAATGGGTCAGAGAATTTCAAGCCGGGGACGCTGATTCCGTTTTTTCAGTCGATGGGGATGACGTTTGGGCGAGATCAGAATGCGTTTACGAACTTTGATCAGACGACGTATCAGCTTTCGTTGCCGACTGCGGAGCCGGAGACACTCGGCAAGGGCATGAGTTTCTTTGCGGATGTTATTGGGCGGCTTGCGCTTTTGCCGAGCGAAGTGGAATCTGAGCGGCAGATTATTCTCGAGGAGCGGCGGCGGGGATTGTCGGGTCGTCAGCGCGTACAGGAAGTAATCATGCAGCGGATGGCACCAGGTTCGCTGTACGGAGTGCGGTCGCCGATTGGAACTGAGGCGACGATCAAGGGAGTGCAGGAGTCTGATTTCCGCGATTATTACAATATGTGGTATTGTGCATCGAACGCGACTCTGATGGTGATTGCGGATACTGAGCCGGAAGTGGTGATCAAGGCGATGAAGGACAACTTTGGCAAGTTGCCGAAGAAGGTGAAGCCGACGCCTCGGGATGTGGGTGTGAAGGCGACGGGCGAGAGTTTTGCGATTGTGGCGAGTGATCCGGAGGTTCGCGGCGAGAGCATCAGTATTGGAAGGATTGAGCCGGCGCGGCCGCCAACTACGACGATTTCGCAATATCGGGCGGACCTTGAGTCGCAGATTGGTGAGAGCGTGATGAATCGGCGGTTGAGTGAGAAGACAGCGCGGGGTGCGCTGAAGTGTCAGTCGGCGAATGTGTCGGCGAGCAACTCGATTGGGATCATGTTCAATGCTGAAATTTCAGCGCGGCCGAATAAGGGGCAGTGGAAGGAAGCGCTCGGCGATATTGCGATGGAGCTGCAACGTGGGCGCACGTTTGGGTTTACTGCGCATGAGGTGGATGAGGTTAAGAAGTCGTTGCTTTCTAATGCAGAGCGAGGGGTTGAGACCGAAGGGACGCAGACATCTTCGGCGACGATCGCGCGGATGAATGGCAAAGTGGCATCGGGTGAGCCGATCATGGATCCGAAGGAGAATCTGCGGATTGTGAAAGAACTTCTGGCAGCGATTACGCCCGCGGATGTGAGCAAGAGGTTTGCGGCGGACTTTGATCCATCGCATGTGTTCTTCACTGCGACGTTGCCGGCTGGAGAGAATCTACCTACTGAGGCGCAGGTGCTTGAGGCGGGGTTGAAGGCGTTGGCAGTGACACCGACGCAGGAGACTGAAGAGAATCATGCGACGACATTGATGACCGCGTTGCCGGCTGGAGGCAAGTTCGTCGAGTTTGCTGAACATGCGGAGACGCAGGTGTGGTCGGGGTGGTTGAATAATAATATCAATGTACATTATCGAAAGATGGATGCACGCAAGGATCAAGTGTCGATCAGTATTGCACTGATTGGCGGCGAGTTGCTTGAAACGGCGGAGAACAGAGGGATTACTTCCGCATCGCAACTCGCGTGGTCACGTGCGGCAACGAAGAACTTGTCATCCTCTGACATTCGCGAATTGATGAATGGCAAGAAAGTTGAGGTTCGTGGCGGCGGCGGGTTTGGTGGCGGTCGGGGCGGTGGTGGTGGACGGCGTGGGGGCTGCGGTGGTGGGGGAGGAAGCGATGCGATTACGCTTTCGATCACTGGCGCGCCGGAAGAGCTTGAGACGGGATTCCAACTTGCATATTTGCTTTTGACGGAACCGAAGATTGAGCAGACGGCGTTTGAAAATTACCAGACGAATGGTAAGGAGATGTTGTCTGAATCGATGCGAAGCCCGACTGCGCTGGGTGCTCGAACTGCGGCATCGATTATTTATCCAGAGTCCGAAGTTCGATTGCAGCCGACGACCGCGGAACAGATGGATAAGTTGAGTTTGACGGAATCGCAGAAGTGGCTGGAGAAATTGATCAAGACTTCGCCGATTGAAGTGACGATCGTTGGGGATATTGAGAGAGAGCAGATTGTGCCGCTGGTTGAGAGGTATTTGGGGTCATTGTCGAGTCGCGAAAAGGTTGATCCAAAGGCGTTTGCGGAATTGCGGAAGGTTGCGCGGCCAGCGGGGCCGCGGACATTTTCAAAGTCGGTGGATACTCCAACGGATCAGGCGTTTGTGATGTCGGGATTTTATGGGGCGGATGATTCGAATCGGGCGGATGCGCGGGCATTGGCGATGGCATCGCGTGTGCTTTCGACGCGGATGACGAAAGAAGTGCGTGAAGAGGCGCAGCTTGTGTACAGCATGGGCGCTTCATCGCGGGCGGCGACGACGTATCCAGGATTTGGTGTGTTCTCAGCGAGTTCGCCGACAGATCCGGCGAAGGCTGATGCACTGGTTGCGAAGATCGCTTCGATGTATGACCAGTTCAAGGCCAACGGGCCGACTGAGGAAGAGATTGAAGTTGCTAAGAAGCAGATGGCGAACACGTTTGATGAGCAGTTGAAGGATCCGAGTTACTGGTCGGGGCGGCTTGATCAGATGACGTTCCGAGGGCGCAGTGTTGACACAATTCTCAGCGAGCCGGGAGAGTATCAGAAGGTGACGGCGGCGGAGGTGAAGGCGACATTTGGGAAGTATTACTCGAAGGAGAGTTCGATTGTGGTGGTGGTGCGGCCGATGGAGAAGAAGTCGGCTGGAAACTGAGGCAGTGGGCGCAGGTTCTTGTGCAGTGTTAGAAATTGAATTGCGAAGACTTGTCGCTTCACATACGAGGTGACGGAGAGTTGTTATTTGGTTTGTTCTCTACCAAGGGCGATGTATCGGACTGGAAGTACTTCCGAAAATCGATAAATACTGAATCTGAACGGGGCATTAGTCGAAATCTGAAGTTGGTTCCGTGTCCCGGGCAGGAACGAGTTATCGGCGGAGGAAGAGTGAACGAAGCATTTAAGACTAACAACGCGGCCGTTGGACAAACAGCAATCGCATCCGCTCCGGCATTGCCGCTTGCGGGCCGGTGGGTGCTTGTGGTGGATGATGTCGCGTCGAATCGCAAAGTGTGCACGGTGCTTTTGGAACGTGCTGGGGCGATGGTGAGCGGCGCATCTGATGGCAAAGAAGCAGTGGAACTGTGTGGTCGGCAGAAGTTTGACCTTGTGCTTATGGACATTCAGATGCCCAACATGACTGGGCTTGAGGCCTGTAGGGCGATGCGCGAGTCTGGATTCTCCGCGCCGATCGTGGCGTTGACAGCATTGTCGGGGAATGATGCGCGGCGGGATTGCATTGCCGCAGGAATGAATGAATTTCTCTCCAAGCCGATTGCGCCGGTGCTGATGATTCAGACAATTATCAGATGGGCTCGGACGCAGGAACCGATGAAGCACGATGTTCAAGCGGCAAGTGTGCCACAAGCCTGGGAACTGGATCCTGAGATTGAGGAGTTTGCCCGCGAATGGCTGATTGAGCTTACCGGGCGATTAGACAAGATTGACTCGGCACTGGTGGCGGGCGATACTGAAACTGCGGCTCGCGGCGCACATTCAATTAAGGGGACGGGTGGTTCGCTGGGAATGCCAGAATTTACGCGACCTGCCGAAGCCCTTGAATTTGCGGCAAAGGCAGGAATTGTTGATGGCGCGCAGGCGGCAGTGCGTACATTGCGGCAGTTGCAGATCGCGGCGACACAGCGGGCGATGAACAAAGCCGCGTAGATTTGGGATTCCGGGAGGAATTGGGCGGCGAGCGAGAGTTGATCAAGGAGCATCAACTGGTGCGCCGCATTCGGGGCAGAGTGGATCTTGTGCGGGAGACACGCCACGAGATCAGTGCGATAGACTTGGTTCATGAGGCAAGTAGTCTACATCGAGACGACAATTATCAGCTATTTGGCGGCACGTCCGAGCCGGAGAGCCGGAAGATAGTGATAGCGGGCCAACAGCGAGTTACCGCAGATTGGTGGAAGCTGCGTCGCCCCAATTTTGAGCTGGTGGTTTCAGATGCCGTACGCCTTGAAGCATCTCGCGGAGATTCTGAAGCCGCGCTGCGACGGATCGAATTGCTTGAGGGGCTAAGGGTCATCCCTCTGAACGACGAAGTGCGTGCAATTGCACAGCGGCTCATTACTCAAGGCGGCATGCCCCCCAAAGCCGCACAGGACGCGATCCACGTTGCAGCGGCGGCAAGCGGAAATGCAGATTTTCTCCTTACTTGGAACTGCACGCATATCGCCAACGCCGAGTTAAGACCGCGAATAGAATTGATTTGTCGCGAAGCGGGGTTCGAGCCGCCCGTGATCTGTACACCGATAGAGTTGATGGAGAACCGTGATGAATCGCAAGACTAATCGTGAAGCTGCGTCACGCGATCCAATCGTGGCAGAGGTCCGCAAGACTCGTGACGAATTTGCTCGGAAGCACGGGTATGACGTTGACAAGATCATCTCCGCCATTCAAGCTGAGACACGGGCGAAAATGGGGAAGAAGTCGGCACCGCGGGCGGCAAGGAAATCATCGAAACGCAAAGGTCGAGCGGCGTGAAGAAGCTGGGCTGGCGGAACTTTACGCGGAAGTGTTAGACGCCACATTCGGGGCAGAGTGCATCGGGTTTGAGGCCGGCGCGGTGGTAGCCGCATTTCTTGCAGCAGTTGTTGCGAGTGCGAAGAGCAGCGGTTCGGTCGAGTTTCCATGCCCAGATGCCGATTCCACCTGCGGCCAGGATGGGTGCCCAGAGCGGAACTCTGGCCCACCACAGCGGACTATTCGCACCTGGAATTGGCCTTGGGGAGACATCGCCATCAAACCACCACATGAAAGGTCCCGAATTATCGGGGCGATTGCGTCGCAGCTCATACCAGACGCTGGTGTCCAATGGCTGGTGGGCATAAGTTATCCCGATGCATCCGCGATACATACCAATCGAGCAGACGGGGAGTGCGGGCAGCGTGCAGACGGCGTGGTACCACGTGTTCGCTGCCAACGCAGCGCTGAGCAGCACTGCTGTGCTGAGTGCGGTCCATTTGACAATCTTACGAATTCTGGTGCGGAACGTCACGCGGAAATGCTAGACGCCGCATTCGGGGCAGAGAGCATCGAGCCGTCCCGAAGGGATGGCTGGGATGTTGCCACCAGTAGAGCGAGATTGCTTTGAATCTCGCGCCACTGGTGGAAAGCGGAGAAGAGAAAACCGCCCCGGATGGGGCGGAGGAATTGCTCAATGAAAACAGAGGGCAACTGAAGGTGGCAATAAAGTCTGAAACTCAGTCAAACAGATATCGCTCATCAAACTCGATCCCAGCCTCCGTAAGCAACCGCCGGATTTCTGATTTGAAGTCCTCCTTGCGATGATGCTCGCGCTGATTGGCTATGTACTTCTTCAGCCCTTCCTCTGCAAATTTGTCTACGGAGAATCCCCAATATCCTTCCTGCCATTCGAAGTCTGCGAGGTTGGGGAATGTCTTGTGGATCCATCGACTCGAACCGCCTTTGACATTCTGCATCAACGTTGAGATGCAGGTGTCTGGTCGATAGCGAAGATACAGGTGGACGTGGTCTTCGATGCCACCAATGGAGTAGATGACAGCCTTTTCATCTCGCGCAATTCCACCCATGTAGGCGTGCAGCCGCTCTTCGATTTCTTGAGAAATCCAAGGCTGGCGATTCTTGGTAGAAAACACGATGTGTGCGAGCAGTTGGGTGAATGTACCTGGCATAGCGAGACTCCTCTGCCCCATCCGGGGCAGAAAACAAAATACCAGCTTTCCACGAGTGACGCAACGCTCAAAGCAGCGTTGCTCTACTGGTGGCAACATTCCCGGCGTCCCGCTGGGCCGCCAAGGCAGGCTGAAAGCCGGGTCCTATATGTCTCATCAATTCGGGAAGGCGTTGTTTTGGATTCCGCTCCGGCCATACTCGCCGTCCCGAAGGGATGGCTGGGATGTTGCCACCAGTAAAGCGAGATTGCTCTGAATCTCGCGGCACTGGTGGTAAACGGAAAAGAATCAACCGCCCCGAACGGGGCGGAGGAATTGCCTTCGCTTTGATCTTCGCTGATGTATTTCG
>SXOY01000289.1 GCA_005776545.1 Planctomycetia bacterium
GATGAATTGCTGGTGCATGCCGATGATCCAATTCGGCGCGGAATCACCTTGCTCGATTATCTCGTAGAGCCGTCAGACATACCCCGGAATCAGGTCCATCTGATTGATCTTGAGTCTGCGGATCCAGCAGCGCATTACGAAAGTCAGCTCGGCGAACATCTTGGATGGCGTGAAAAAGGTCATGACCGACTTGACTATGTGTTGCTCGATATTGGCGACTCTGCCATTCAGGGCGAACTGCATCACGCTTTTCCGGCTGGCTCTCCTGCGCTCTTAGTAGATGGCCCGCTGGTAACAAGAACAACCTCGCATGAACTCGGTCGAACCACCATGACTTTGCGAGCCATCAATGGGTCCAGATTTGTAGCCGGAATTATCACCGGCGAGAAACGCAGCCGTATCGTGCAAGATCTGGTGAACGACCGCCACGCCTACAGCCAAATCCGCCCGCTTGGCGGCGAACTCCGCTGGTATGTCGACCACGCATCCAGCATCAGAAAGTCAACGTAGATGGCCCAACTCTCAATACAACCCAACGAAAAAGTTACGTTCAAGATCCGTTTCGAGGATGAACACGTCATGGTGGTGGAAAAGCCGCCGCACATGGTGACCCAGCCGGGCCTCGGACATGTTGATGACTCACTGCTCAATGGTCTCTACGCATTGCACGGAACCAAACTCCAGAAACTCGGAAAAGTCCGCGACTTCGGTCTGCTGCATCGCCTCGATCGTGAGACCAGCGGGTTGTTGCTTATTGCACTGCGCGGGACCGCATATGACGAACTTCGTCGTCAGTTCGAAGAACGCGAAATCCGTAAGTACTACTGGGCGGTAGTTGAAGGCGAACTCAAGAAGCCGATGGGACTGGTCAATAAGCCAATCCTTGAAACCAGCGGCAAAGATTCCCGCGAAGGAAAGAATCGTGCCAAGCTCGCTCGCATTACCAGCGCAGGAAAGCCATCGCAAACCGCCTACCGGGTATTAAGCTCAAACTCCGCGGCAAGCGTCGTTGAATGTCGCCCGCTCACTGGTCGACTTCATCAGGTCCGCGTCCACATGGATGCAATTGGCGCGTCCATTCTCGGTGATGATCTCTATGGACCCGCCAGCGTTGGAAACGCTTCGAACCGATTGGCGTTGCACGCCCATCGAATTGTGTTCAAGCACCCGGCAACTGGTGATGAAATCGATATCGAAAGCCCCTGGCCGAGCGATCTCAAACGACTGCTTGCACGTCTGAAACTCCCGCGCCCGGACGCGGCGTTGCAATCACACCCCGGTGTTCGCACGGTCAAGCGCGACAAAGAAATCGACAGCGATGGCATCGGCGATCCGGAGACCTGAGGTTGTAGGGCGCAAGTATTCGCCTTGCATTTCCAACGATTGACATGCGATGTACTTGTCGATGACGGACCTGAGAATCGGCAGAATATGATCGCCAATTCGCTGTCCGTCATCCATCAGTGATGCCAGTTCAATTCCATCGCGAATGCGAAGACTCGTCATCACCTTTTCCTTCAACGCCTTGAGCGCATCTGGAGTTTCGTGATCGACAATCGGCGCGAAACCACCATCTGAAAAACTAAGGTAATCATCAAGGCGGGGCGAGTTCTTGTACCGATGGCCAGCTACATGCGCACTTGCAGCTGGCCCCGCCGCCAGCCACTGTTCTTGTCTCCAATACGCCATGTTGTGCCGGCATTCAGCGCCAGGTTTCGCAAAGTTGCTGACCTCGTATTGCTCAAGACCGTGTTCTCGAAGTGTGCTTGCTGTCAATTCAAACATCGCTGCATCGGTGTCGTCGTCGACAGGCAAAAACTCGCCGCGTTTGAGCCGTGCTGTCATTTCGGTGCGAGGCTCATACGTCAAGCTGTAGCACGACATGTGCTCGGTACCAAGCGAGAGTCCATGTTGCAAATCCCGTTGCCACTCTTCGATGGTCTGGCCCGGGACTCCCGAAATCAGGTCAATATTCTGCCGCCCGATTCCGGCAGATCGAGCGAGTTCTACCGCGCGTATTACATTCGCCGGATCGTGCCACCGCTCAAGTGTATTGAGATGCTTAGCTTCAAAAGACTGTGCTCCGACACTTACCCGGTTGACACCCCCAGCGACCATCGTGTCCATCAGCTCAGCCGACACAGTCTCAGGATTACATTCAACAGTAAATTCTCCGGGTTGTGTCCCCATGTGCGACATGTCAAAATGGGTGTGCAACGCGGACAGAAGCACACTCCAGAGTTCAACACGTAGGAGGCTTGGCGTACCTCCACCAACAAAAATGGTCATTAGCGGGGCCCCCGCGGCCCAGGGCGACTGTGCCGCAAGTTCGCGGATGAGTCGGTCGGTGAATGCCGCTTGCCGGTCTTGTTTGTCAACAATTGAGTAAAAATCGCAGTAATGGCACTTGTGAAAGCAAAATGGAATGTGGATATAGAGCGACCGGACTGGGGAGTGGGAACCAGCCGGTTGATCTCCCAGGGCTGCTCTTGCCGATAGCAAAGGGCGTTGATTCAGAAGCGGAATTGCGGAATTCGGTGGCATAGGGGTCTAGAGTCCAGCGGCGGGCAGGAGTCTTATTCATGCCAATTCGCCGGAGAAGGGTATTCGACCGTGGAACTTTCGCTCGTATTAATCGCAGCTGATGGCACCCAACGGGAACTTCCTGTCAAGAAGCCCCGCTCGGTCATTGGCCGCAATCCTGATTGTACTATTCGAATTCCGGTCTCAGAGGTATCTCGCCAGCATTGTGAGATTTCCTCAGATGATACTCGTGCGGTCGTTCGAGACCTGGGGTCCAGCAACGGCACCTTTGTCAATCGCGCTGCAGTCGCCGAACATCGGTTAGCGGCAGGTGATGTCATCGTGGTTGGTCCTGCAACCTTTGTTGTAAAAATAGATGGGAATCCCAGCAAGGTTGATGGCGCATCAATCTTGGCTGCGTCAAAAACACCGGCGAAACTTCCAGCCGATGCGCCTCGTGCAATTCCTGCTGTCTCAAAGCCCGCAGCTGGCAAA
>SXOY01000290.1 GCA_005776545.1 Planctomycetia bacterium
ACTCCGGCGCTAGTGCGATGAGCAGCGAGCAATGGGCTGGCATTATGCGCGGCGACGAGTCCTACGCGGGCAGCGAGTCCTATTACCGTCTTAAGAACGTTCTTCTCAACATGACCGGTTTCGAACACTTTGTACCGACCCACCAGGGTCGTGCCAGCGAGAGAATCCTCTTTGAACTTGTTGGCGGCAAGGGGAAAGTCGTCCCCAACAACGCACACTTTGATACCACCCGGGCCAATATTGAACATACCGGTGCAGAGGCGATCAACCTGTCTATCCCTGAGGCCAGTGACCCCAAAAACCGTCACCCATTCAAAGGCAACATGGATGTCGCCGCACTCGATGCACTTATTCACAAGGTGGGGCGCGATTACATACCGCTCGTGATGCTCACAATTACAAACAACACCAGCGGCGGCCAGCCCGTCAGCATGGAGAACATCCGCGCTGTAAGGGCAGTGTGTGATCGTCACCGTCTGCCCTTCTTTCTTGATGCCTGTCGTTTTGCAGAGAACGCCTGGTTTATTCGCAAGCGTGAGCCGGAGTTCGCAAACACGCCCGTGTCCGAAATTATCCGCGCGATGTTTGAACTTGCTGATGGTGCGACAATCTCCGCGAAAAAAGATGGGCTTGTAAATATCGGTGGCCTGCTTCTCATTCGCGATCAGGGGTTGTTTCAACGTGCATGTAACCTTCTCATCTTGACCGAGGGATTTGTCACGTACGGCGGCTTGGCTGGGCGGGACCTCGAAGCGATGGCACAGGGCTTCAAGGAAGTAGTGGAAGAAGACTACCTGGGCTACCGAATTCGCAGCGTTGAATATCTGGGTAACAAATTGCTCGATGCTGGAATTCAGATCATCGAACCTCCGGGCGGTCACGCTATTTACATCGATGCCGCTCACTTTGCTCCACATATTCCCGCTGAGAACTACCCAGGCCAGGCCCTGGTCTGCGCCCTCTATCGGGCTGCTGGTATCCGCAGTTGTGAAATTGGAAGCGTCATGGCCGGACCCCATCGTCGCCCCTCGATGGAATTAGTGAGGCTTGCCATCCCGCGCCGAGTCTACACCCAGAGCCACTTTGACTATGTTGCCGAAGCCTGCGCCGACACCTTCGCAATGCGGCGTGAACTCAAGGGACTTCGTATTGTCGAAGCACCCGAGGTCCTTCGCCACTTCACAGCGCGATTCGCTGAACTCTGATTTGGCAACTTGTCGCGAGTGAAATCACTGAGCGGTCGCTGTCACTTGTGGATTTCCAATGAGCGATGTTATGACATCCTTCGCGTGATAGGAGAGTCGATCGTTCGTGATAAACGGTGTGATGCACGCCAGGTCGTTCCCGGCCGTCAGCAGTGGGGGTTCCTCGTACCCATCCGCTCTGCGTTGTCCCAGACCAATGTTGGCCATGAGCGAATTGCACAGGCATTTGCGGCCAACGGTGTCTTCCAGCTTTCCGCCCTTTTTGACATAATCAGCTTCGGGTTCACCTGGGCACCGGTAGCCCACGGTTCCATCTTCCTTGCGATAGGCGCGACGCAAATACCCAAGATCGCAAAGTCGAGGGCGTTCTTTATAGATTCCATCCTCTGACAATGTACTTTCTAATGTTGCTACCTTGAACGGAAAGCTCGTTGGAGAGGCCGCCGGATCTGTAAAAATATCGCCTTCGCCTCGAACTACAGCCTCCAGGAAGTGCTTTCGCAACTCCGGTTCAAGTCCAGATTCCGCGCAGAACGCAAATGCGGTTCCTACTTGAATTCCGTGTGCCCCAACGCTAATCGCCTCTTCAAATTTCTGCCGTGTGGCAAAACCGCCAGCAAGCCAGAATGGCACGCCTAATGCCGCCATATCAGCCATATTCACTTCATCGCGTTCACCGTAGATCGGTTCGCCACGAACAGAAAGCTGTTGAACTCCGCGTGGTGGTGCGTTGTGGCCGCCAGCGATTGGTGCTTCAACAACGAATCCGTCAATTCCGCCGGGTGCTTTCTTGAGAAGTGCTCGTGCCAGAGTGACGGACGACACGATCGCAAGAAATCGGGGACGCTTAAGCACGGGCGCATCAACTGCTCCCTCTGCCTTCCAAAGTGGCATCGGGTCAAACGTCAAGAAATATTTCTGGTCACCAGCGTCCAAGACATCCAGTGTCATGCTCACATCTTTGTGATCGGTCAATCGGTCCAAGACACCGGGAACTTCGCCGGGAATACCTGCTCCCATCAATACGACATCGACTCCTGCTAGCATCGCCCCATAAAGGCTCGGTAGGGTCGGAAACTGTATTTTGTGTAAGTAATTAATCCCGACAACCCCGCTGTGTCCTTCCTTGGCGAGGTACACCTCTACGAAATTCGCGATGACAATCAGCCATTCCCGCTCGGGAGTCAATTTTGCTCGGGGCAGGGGCGCAAGCTTAAATCGTTGACCGATGCCGCCGCCGCTCGTCTCTAATTCAGCATCTGAGTTCTCAGCATCGCAAGATGTCTCTGCCACATTCAGTTTCGTTGATTCTGCGCAAAAGTACCGCTTAAGCACACGTTCAACAGGACCCTGTATCGGAAACGCCGCCAAAGCTCGCCGCACATGACCATCCGGATCGCCACCTCCAAGCCGCCGAACCAGAATGGTGTCCAAAGCGGTGCCGGAAACTACGCCGAGTTGACCTTGTAGTGATACCTCGCGGGCGAGAACCCATCCCGAAACTCCAACCCCCATCCCGCCCTGAATCAACCGTGGCAGCATCAACATTACTTCCTTCTTTACTTGCGCCCTCCAATGGAGTGCCGCAGAACCTGTTTTCACAGTATAGGCGCATAGTTAAGGATAAACCGGTCCAAATATAGTTAATTGGCAAGCTCGCGATTCGTTAATAAAAACAACCATGCACGTTCGGCTCAGGATTGGATGCTAATTCGAAAACAAACGTGATGAGTAACAGGATTATCCCAAATCTCGTTATAAGGCCTCAGACATCGCACAAAATAACTGCATCTTTGAGCGATTCGACGCCCGGTTTCTTAGGCATGAATTCCTGCCCCAGATAGCCCGTATACCCGCTTCTTACTATTGCCTCGCAAATCGCCTTGTAGTTCAGTTCCTGATCGTCATCAAGGTCGCGTCGCCCCGGGTTGCCCGCTGTATGATAATGGGCAATGTACTTACCATGGTCAGTAATGGTCCGAATCACATCCCCTTCCATGATTTGCATGTGATAGATGTCGTACAACAGCCGGAATCGATCTGAACCAACTTCTTTCACTAGGTCCACGCCCCACGGGGTTCTGTCGCACATGTAGTCGCCATGATCAATCTTGGAGTTCAGCAGCTCCATTATAATCGTGACGCCTGCTGCCTCTGCGATCGGCGTGACTCGCTTGAGCGCAGTTGCACAGTTCTTCAATCCCTCACCATCAGCCATGCCTTTGCGATTGCCGCTGAACACGATCATGTTTGGGATGCCCGCCTTTTTTACCAGCGGCAACAAGCGTTCGCATTCCTTTTCAAACGCCGCATGTGATTCTACTCGATTGATCCCGTCTCGAATAGTGGTGGGGCCATTAGCAACTGCACACGTCAAACCGAACTTCGCTGGCACCGACCACTCTTTTTCACCCAGGAGTTCAACTGATTTCATCCCCAGACCTGCCGCGGAACGCGACAATTCTTCGAGCGGAATCGAATTGAAACACCACCGACAAACTGATTGTTTGAGTTTTCCTTTGAGTTTCATGGGCTTGATTGTTGTCGGCTCGTCGCTGGGGACCAAGTCCGGTTTCTTTGGAAGCGGAAACTTGTTAGGATCCCTGGGGAAACTCGGTAGGTCCGCTGGCGGATCACCCGCCGCAGTCGCTCCTGCTGCTGCCGCTGCCATCGATGCCGCCAAAAAGTCGCGACGATTCATGTCTTCACTCCGCTACGAAATACAACCCCTTCGAATCATAAATCCGAGATCAATCTGAACAGGCCTCAGATCAGTGGCGTCTTGCCCGGAACCGCGACTTCACCAACTGGATATGCACCCAGCTCATACTTGCTTGGCGACAGATCCAGTTTGGAATTCAATGCGTGTTCCCAGGTCACCACCTTGCCGGTGTATGCCGCCATACGTCCCATGATTGCAGTCAATGTCGATTCGGCAATTCGCTGTCCTTCATTCAGTGGCTTGCCGCTGATAATCCCGTCCATGAAATCAACGTGCTCTTGGCGATAAGGATTTGGGTTCTTGCCGCCGAATTTCCAAGCTCCAGGTCCGGTGAATTCGGCTCGTCCCGGCGAGAGTGAAGCGTTGCCCTTGGTCCCATGTGCAAACTCTTCAACTCGATCTACACAACCTTCAATCTGCCGGCAATAAGAATGCCCCATCACTCCGCCAGGATACTCATATTCAACTGCGAAGTGGTCGAATATGTGTCCATATTCTGGCGCGGTGCGGACTTGCCGCCCACCCATCGCCCAGCACTTTACCGGTGTCGCACCAATGACCCAATTCATGATATCGATGTTGTGCACGTGCTGCTCAACGATGTGATCGCCCGAAAGCCATGTGAAATACAGCCAGTTACGGAGCTGCCATTCCATATCCGACTGACCGGGCTGCTGCTTGTTGACCCACAGCCCGCCCTGATTCCAATAGCATCGCGCTTCAACAACATCGCCAATTGCTCCATCGCGGATCTTCGCAATCGCTTCCAGATACGAATTCTGATGACGCCGTTGCGTGCCGCAGACAATCGAGAGGTTCTTTTCTTTCGCCAGCTTGCTTGCTTCCATCACCTTGCGAATACCAGCGGGATCAACCGCGACAGGTTTCTCAATAAATGCGTGTTTTCCAGCTCGAATGGCCGCTTCAAGGTGCATTGGCCGGAAGTGGGGGCACGTCGCTGCAATCACGATATCGACACCTGAATCAATCACTTTCTGGTAGGCATCAAAACCAGTGAATTGCCGCTCTGCTGTCACGTTCACGCGTGATGCCAGTTCAGCCTCGCCCTTCAGGCTGCTCAAGGACCCACTCACGCGATCCTGAAACATATCGCCCATCGACCACAATTCAACATCTGGCGACGCTGACAGAATATCCGCCGCCGCTCCGGTTCCGCGGCCGCCACACCCGATCAATCCCACTTTCATCTTTCCAACGGCATTATGAACCGCGGGCAATGCTGCTGGTAATGTAGTGTGAACCGGCGCAACCGCGTTCACAATCAGCGGAACTCCAGCGGCCGCGGCAGTCGCGGCAAGAAAACTTCTGCGTGTGATAGTGGATGATTCGTCGCGCATAAAAACTCCAGTCTTACTTGAGTGGTGAAAGCTTGATTCGACGCAGGTTCATGAGAGGCTTAGCGAGTGGCTGTGCAGGACTGACGGAAACAGCAGTCGGCACATCAGTTTGCAAACTTGCAATTCCAACGTACACACGTTGATAATCGCCCCAGCCCTTGGTCGCGGGCACAACAAAATCAATTTTCTGGCCGCCAATGTCGATGGAAGCACGCTGACCGGCGGATGCTGGCTCAGCCGAAATCTCCAGTTCTATTTTAAACTGACCGGCGGCAGAAGAAAGAAGTGTCCATGTCGCAGTGTCGGAATCGCCCTGCCAGAACCCAAGATTGTAATTGGGACCGTGCTCAGCATGAATGTCCGTGCCTGAAAGCGTCGCATCAATTGCGTCGAGCGAAATCACGCCGTCTTCTCCCCAGGCCACGCCGAGCGAAGCTGCACGCGGAGGAGCATCAAATTCTGCAATAATCACGCTCGATGGCGGCGTGGGTGCATCTTTGGGAATTAGCAGCGTTGTCCAATTTGGGGAAGTTTCAATTCCCAGCTTGGTCTTTGAATCAACGAGTAGACTTGCGCTGCGAATTGGAGTGAGCAGGCCGGGAATTCGCAATTTTCCATCTTTCGGCCAGTCAAACACATGCAAGTACAGTCGATTGCCGTTGGCAGTGCAACGACCCCAGGTCATTCGTCCGATCGGGCTTGCATCAGTTCCATAGATTGCTTCGTGATTTACTTTCATCCACCGACCCATCGCCGCCATGCGCTCCACGCTTGCAGGAGGGATTTCGCCAAGAGCGGTGGGGCCGACATTGAGGAGGAAATTGCCGCCTTTACTGGCGATATCCACGAGCATCTGAATCAACTTGGTATCAGATTTCCAGTTGTGGTCATCCGTCTTGAATCCCCACGTATCGTTCATCGTCATGCAGGTTTCCCAGTCATTGGGAAGTCCGCGTGCAGGTATCTCCTGCTCTGGTGTGTCGTAATCTCCAGCACCCTGATAGGCGCTGTGACCTTCCATCCCCGCGCGAGCTTTGCCAACGCGGTTGTTGATGATGATGTCAGGTTTGATCGAGCGGCAGTACGCTTCGAGTGCGACACCTTCTTCTTCTGTCCAGATTTCCGGCCATTCACCATCAAACCACAACGCGCCGATGTCTCCATATCGAGTCAGCAGTTCTTTGAGTTGCCCGCGCATGTACTGGTTGTATTCCGGCAGTCCTTCCCTTGTGAATTTGGGATGGTGCCAGTCCATGATCGAATGGTAAAAACAGAGCCTGACGCCCTGCTCTTTGCAGGCTTTTGCCAGTTCATCCAATGGGTCGCGTCCAAACGGTGTGCGATCGGCAATGTCCCAATCCGAAGTTGTCGAATTGAAAAGTGCAAACCCATCGTGGTGTTTACTGGTGATCACAATGTACTTGCAGCCAGCATCCTTAGCAATCCGAACCCATTCCGAAGCGTTGTAGTTGACTGGGTTAAACTGCTTTGCGAGCGGCTCATACTCCGGAACCGGGATCTTTGCCGTATACATAATCCACTCGCCGGCGCTTGGCACAGGCTTTCCATTCCAGTTTCCTGCCGCGACCGCATAAACCCCCCAGTGGACAAACATCCCAAAACGAGCTTCTCGCCACCATTCCATTCGCTTGTCATGCGCAGCGCCCTTTGACACGCGCTCAATCTGAACCGGCCCCGTGATATGGGACGTGATATGAGACTCGCGCCAACTGCTCGCTTGCTTGCTCTCGCACCCAATCGCAAACACGCTTCCCACACACGCTATCACTGCCCACTCTTTTGACATGCGATGCCTCTCTTTGACTTACACGAGCTTGGTCTGACCAGGTACGGCTACAACAACTGCTGGTGCACTTCCCAGTGCCAGGTTCTTAGGCACGATATCGAACATCGACTTAAGCATGTGATCCCATGTGACCGTTTGGCCCGTATACGCCGACATTCGCGCCATGATCGCCGTCAATGTGCTGTGTGCTCCGCGATCCATATCGTTGATTGGATTGCCGGAACGAATCGAAGCAAACAGCTCATTATGCTCGCATTGGTACATATCCCGCGGCTTGCCCTCGTATTTCCAGACCAACTTGTTGTTGCGGTCAAACAACTCAATCTTTGGTTTCCATCCGTCAATCGTCGCCCGACCTTCTGTCCCATACACATAATCGGTATTGTCATTTGGGCAACCATCGATCTGGCGAGCCGCGTGGAAGCACTTCATCCCACTCGCGTATTCATAGACCGCTGAGAAGTGGTCGTACACATCGCCATGCTCTGGTCCGCTGCGAGCCGCTCGCCCGCCAAGACAATTCACTGACACCGGAAGTTGATCTCCTGTCGCCCAACGCATGCGATCTACAGAGTGAATTGATTGCTCCACGATGTGGTCGCCGCCAATCCAGCAATGATGCCACCAGTTGCGCATCTGGAATTCCATATCGCTCCAGCCCTGCTGCCGCGGCCGCTTGCTCAGCGTGCCAGTCAAATAGTTCGTGTACACGCTGGTGACATCGCCAATCCCGCCCGACAACACCTGCTTGAAACCTTCGCGCATGGCATCGTGGTACCGCCAGCAGAATCCCACCATTCCCGCGAGCCCTTTTTGACGCAAAATAGCCGCAGATTCCAGCACAGACCGCAAACCCACGGGATCAACCGCGACAGGTTTTTCTGCAAAAACATGTTTGCCAGCCATTGCTGCCAAGCGCAAGTGCTCAGGACGAAACGCGGGATAAGACGTTAGGAGAACTACATCAACATCCGACTCAATAACTTTCTTGAATCCATCGAACCCTGTGAATTGACGCGACGCTGGAACCTGCACTCGCTTTGCAACATCCTGCTTATCTTCTGTCATTGTTTCGTTGATGCCTGCCAACGATGATTCGAGCCTATCCGGGAATACATCTGCCATAGCCACCAGAGTTGTGTCAGGATCAGCACGCAGGGCCTGTACCGCGGCACCTGTACCGCGTCCGCCGCAACCGATAAGTCCAATCTTGAGTGTACCCTTTTTCGCGGTACCGGTGATCGTCGGTGCAGCAACGCTCGCCTGTGTCCGCGCGTTGCCTGCCGCGCATCCGGCAAGTGCGGTCACAGCGAGCAATCCGCTCGCAGTTTGCATGAGTGATCGACGTGAATAACTGGTATCGCTGTTGGTCATGAAAGCTGTCCTCTTGAGGTTGGGTTGTGCAGTGTACTCGATTTTCCCGATCTATTCTTTGACTGGCTTATTCTCCGGAGCTGCGACAGGTTTGGCCTCTTCAGACTCCACAACCACACGGAATCCGATCATCGGGCCATCAGACAGCCACCACTTGCTCTTGGGTATCTGCGGATCTGAGCCGTTCCAGTCCGGGTCATTTGGAACTGAATCCGCTGGGTTTGATACCTTCTCAATGCTGTCCTGGTACGAACCGCCCTTTGTAAGAGCCTCGCCCTTACTTCCAGTCACCCACTCTGCAACGTTTCCGTGCATGTCGTAGATGCCCAGTGCATTCGGCTTCAGACTCCCGACCTTGTGGGTCTTCTCTCCAGCAACATCAACATACCATGCAAAGTCCTTTGCGGTAGCTGGGGTGAACTGGTTGTCGCCTTTGTCACCAAGTTCGCACGCGTGTTGCCACTCAGTATCCGATGCCAATCGAACTTTCTTTCCGCATTTCTTTGAAAGCCACTCGCAGAATGTCCGGGCATTCTTATGGCTGATGGTGATCGCCGCAAAACTCTCATGGCCAAACCCGCGATCCGGTGGCAGGTATGACTTGCTCGGGTGCGTCACCGCATCAGCACCTTTTCCAGCTGGTGGAGCATTGGGGTCGTCAAGTCGATACACGTACACATCAAATGCGTCCCATGTGACTTCTGTCGTACTCATATAAAAAGGCTTGATCCCTTTCGCTTCATCCCCAGGTACAAGTGCGAACTCCATTTTGTACGCTGATGTCGGTATTTCAATAGAGAGGTTCTTTTCAGCTTCCTTTGCGGCAACAGGCGTCGCTTGCTGGGCACAACTGATGTTGGATAGCATCAGCGTCATGCCTAAAACCGTGCATAGTGCTCCTGACCGCCTTGCCAGATTCAATCTCTCGCTGTGGATTGTGGGATTCTGTGTGCTCATGGGGATTCCTGGATGTGTGACTTCCGAACGGTGCCAATTTAGCCGAATCTGCATGGGGGTGCAATGCAGAATCGTAATCTATTCCACAAATATCGCAAAGGCTGAAGAATCGGCAAAAGCTGCCTTCTCCAGGATCGGCGAAATCGATGCTGCTGTCAGTGACTATCGAGTCGATAGCGATGTAGCTCACCTTACCGAAGCCGCAGGCAATGGCGTGTATCTTCCGATTTCCGTTGACACTCACGTGCTGCTTGAGCGATCCATAGAGGTTGCACATGCGAGCGATGGTGCCTTTGACCCAACTGTTGGTCCAGTGACCAAACTGTGGCGGATAGCAAGGCGTGAAAGAGAGCTCCCTGAAACAGAACTGCGAGCGTCCGCCGCACAACTCGTGGGGTTTCAGGACATCGACCTGAGCGCGGCTCCTAGCCCGACCGCGCGTCTGAAGCGTACGGGTATGTCTCTAGACTTTGGAGCTATTGCCAAGGGATACGCCGCGGAAGAAGCGGTAGGTATTGAGCGCACCACAC
>SXOY01000291.1 GCA_005776545.1 Planctomycetia bacterium
TGACGATATCTGCGACTTCGTGCCAATTCTGATTGTCGAGCACACGGACGAAAATGGAATCGTCGCCGCTAAATGTGATTGATGCGGTAGGAAGTTCGCGTGTTCGCACGCTAGCAGCTTCGGCGAAGACCCATACCACGATGGTAATAAACGTGACAATGACGATGGTGCCCAGGTGACGAAGCATGGAGAAGCATAATCACGTGTCATCACCGAGGGCGGCGTATGCCTTTCCAGTTGCCGCCCTTGCGGAGTGTGCCCACCCTGGCATCGGGGACTCGTTCCTCAAAGGGGATCAGGTCACGGACATTCAAGCCGATTTCCATGAGTATCCACTCTCGCCCACATTCGGGGCAGCGGACGCGGGCATCTCCCGGTGTTCCGGGGTGGAGCGCAGTCTGAATGACGGGGAGGCCAATGAGACTCTGTTTGCACTTTGGGCAATGTGCGCGGCGGAGATCCTTGCGGATAAGAAAGTAAAGGTGCAGATCGCGGGCGAGAAGATGGAAGACGAGACTTATGGCGACGAAGATAACCACCGCGACAAAGACCAAGAGTTCATGGTTCATCACATCTCGCATGAGGAAAGCTATGCCAGCGGTCGAGGCAAGTGCCAAGAGAACAACCGTGGTACTCCGAAGAAAAACATGAGATGGCGTCGAAAAGAGGTATGCGCGAACGATGAGCGATTCGCACTCGCCGTCGCTCAAGTGATCGAGTTCTTCAAATGCTCGCCAGATTTTGAGTCCGGGGATTCGCATGCGGTACTGCTAAGTTGATACCGATGAGGCCGTGACCGCGTTGCTTATTATTTCGGCGGAAACAAGAACCGCAGCGCTTCAGGCAGCCGCTGATTCCAGGCGTTTTCGTTGTGATGAGCTTCGAAATCGTACATGAAATTCAATCGGTCCTTTCCAAGTCCCTGCGCAACCAACTGCTTGTTCAAATCCTGCACGCGAGTAGCAAACTGTTTGGAAAGCTCTTCCTTCCCTTCGCCACCTTCGTTGCCGCCTACTGCCATAAAGACCTTTGCCGGCCAGGTTTTCACATTGGCAAAAAGCACCGGTGAGAATTCAGTCTTTCCAAAGCCCAGGGCAGGGCTTTCAGCGAGGATTTTTCCGAATATTTCGGGGTGGGTTGAACCGCCGTAGAGCGCCATGAGGCCGCCGAGAGAACTGCCGCCGATTGCGGTGTTTTCGGGACCAGTCTTTGTGCGGAAGCTGCGTTCAACTCGAGGCTTGACCGTATTCAATATCCATGCCAGAGTCTCTGCGCCAGCAGGTGGCTGGTTGTTGATGATGGCTTCGGTGGTGACCGGCGGCACGTATTCAGAAGTACGAAGCGTCCCCGCGTGTTGCAGACCAACGATAATTGCTGGCTCCATCGCCTTGTTATTAATGAGATTAGTTGCGATCTCATCCATGCCCCACTCGCCTGGTGTGCCTTCAGGTTTTTCAAAGAGGTTCTGACCGTCGAACATGTAGATGACCGGGTAGGTCTTGCTCACATTCGCGGGGTCGTTGTAGCCCGGTGGCAGCCAGATCAGCGCATCGCGATTGAGGTTCTTGGCTGCGCCCCCACCGCCGCGAACGGTCAACCGGCGAATGTCGCCGGTCGCGGCAAGCGTGCGATATGGCTCGACATCAACCACCTTGGGAACTTTGAAATTCGCAACAACCAATTCAATCTGGACAGGCTCATCGGGTTTGAGCTTAGAAACATCAATCTGCGGCAGCATGCGATTATCAACATCTTTGCCATCGGCGGTTTGTTCTACTTCATCCCAGGTGCCGAGGGTGAACTTGAAATCGACGCCACGATCAGGCTTGGGGAGTTTGATGCGCCAGCGGCCATCGCTTTGGGCATCCATTTTGTAGCGAGGATCGCCAGCAGCCCAACCGGTGATGATCGATGCGAAGTACATCGGTTTGGAGGTGGTAGCCTTCTTGCTCTTGTCTTCGACGATGAGAAGTACGCCGCCACCCCATTCCTCAGCGCGAATGAGTTTCGGCTGCTCCGCGGCGGGCGCAGTTGCCGAAGCTGTTCCCGGCGCTGGCGCCTTGAACGAGTGATTTGCTTTATTGCCTGCGAGCAATTCGCCAATGGCATTTGCTCCGGCAGTTGCCCCCGCACCCGCGCCAACCGGCGGGACATCCATAAGAGGTGTATTGCCGCGGGTCAGTGCGAAATACCACATGAGACTGGCGACAAGAATTGCTGGCATGAGGAAAAAGACGGCCAGGGCAATGCGTTTAGACGTTGGCTGTTTCATTTCGAGCACCATGTAGTAGTTCCTTTGAAGCGGGAGGGTATTCCGCAAAAAGCAAGCGGGGTGAACGGCAGCGTCCACCCCTATTGTTCGTTATATATGTCAATGTTTACTTTGCTGCGCGGGAGAAGTTCTCACCGACCGCGCCCCAGTTCACCACATTCCAGAAGCCAGCGAGGTAATCAGCGCGTTTGTTCTGGTGCTTGAGGTAATAGGCGTGTTCCCAGACATCGCAGCCCAGGATCGGCGTGCCATCGCAGCCGGAAATTGCTTTTCCCATGAGCGGGTTGTCTTGATTGGGAGTTGAGCAGATTGCCAAGGACTTGTCATCCATTACGCAAAGCCAGGCCCAGCCTGAACCAAAGCGACCCATTCCCGCGGCGGCAAATTTCTCCTTGAACCCATCAAAGCTGCCAAATGCCTTGATAATTGCCGCGCTCAAGTCGCCAGCTGGCGTACCGCCACCACCCTTTCCGGAGGGAGCCATGACTGACCAGTACATTGTGTGATTCAGGTGCCCTCCAGCGTTGTTGCGTATCGGACCCATTTTGTCTGCCGGAAGCTCTGAAATGCGGCGGACAATCTCCTCCACCGACAGATTCTCCAATGCCGTTCCAA
>SXOY01000292.1 GCA_005776545.1 Planctomycetia bacterium
ATGTTGTACACAGCGACGACCGCATCGGGAACAAAACCATCTGCTATTCGCGTGGCTTCGTCCCAGCTTACCGAATTGGGATCGCTGCAACTCCACCCATTTACAGACTTTCGAAGCACAATGGGCTTGGACCGGTTTGCCAACAGGTCGACGTGGGTGTTTGGATCGGCCCCGCGAAGCACCCGGCTTGTTTTGGATTGATGCTGGCTATCCCATTTTGGAATCAGGAAAATGAGAATCACGAGCACGACCGACAGGAGTGCCGACGCAACCGGTAATTTGATCCGCTTTTCTTTCACCGTTTAGTCTCTGGTTGGATTCAAGGGCGAGAAATCGTGTACCCCCAACCCATTGTGGTATCCAACGAGTTGTCCACAACCTGTACACATTTGCACATTTTCGCGGAATTCGAAGGAGTGTTTGTAAATAGTTTGGATTATTCTGCGTGTTTGAGTTGACGAAATGCCTCAGGTCTGCGACACTTCACCTCCCCATCGGTATATAGGATGGGTTTACTAAAGCGGCCACTCGCGGGTTCGAGCCGCTTGGGTTTGTTTTTCGTGTGTTGAGAGCGTCACGCACCAACGTGACAAGGGAGTTGTCTATGGCGGGTCCTACCCGGGCGAGTTTGGGCGTTGGAATCACGATCACAATTTTGAGCGTTCTCACGCTCGGATTTTTTGTGGCGTTTGTGATTTTCTTTGGTCGAGCAAACAACGCAAGCAAACTCAAAGAAGATGCTGATCGGCAATACGCCGAGATCGTGAAGAACGAAGAGAAGAACGCCGAAGCCGTTCGCGTTCTCATGGCTGAAGCCAAGACTTCCGGCAAATCGCTGGTTGGCTATCTGACCGAGAGCTATGGCGGCACCATGGAACGCGTCACTGGCTCAAAGCGCGAAACACCAAAGTCGTTTGGTGACAAGCTCAAAGCCGCTGATGTTGCTGAAGGCAGCAACCTCATGGGAGTAGTTGCGACGCTCAAGGGCGAACTGAGCAATGCTCAAAGTCAGCTTGCCGAAGCAAATCGCGCACGCGATGCTGCGTTGCAAGACCAGAAAGCCGCCGCCGATCGCACCGAGTTGCTTCGCAAGCAACAGGATGATTCATATAAAGCGCTCGCTGATGATGTTGGACGGACCAAGAGCGATGCGGATTCGTACCGCTCTGGGTTTGAAACCGCCAAGTCTGAATACGAGAAGCGGATTGAAACCATTACCAACGAATCCACTGATCGCGTGACCAAGCTCAAGGATGAAGTTGGTCGCATGAAGGAAGAAACGCTCGTCCTGAGCAGTCAGCTTTCAGCACTTCGTGGGGACAAGAAGAAGGAACTGCTGCGTCCTGATGATGAAGCATCGCTCGTCGATG
This sequence comes from Planctomycetia bacterium, assembly GCA_005776545.1. The sequence continues at coordinate 1,371 of SXOY01000292.1, forward strand.
GCCACGTCATGGGCCTGAACCCCGGCGAACGCCAGGCATTTATCAGCCTTGGAAGCAAGAACAAGATCACGCTTGGTATGGAGTTCGCGGTCTACGCCGATGCTCGCTCTGTGCGTCCTGATTCAGACGGCAACTATCCTGCTCCAAAGGGCAAGCTGGAAGTTATCAGCGTGGATACTGACAACGCGATCTGCCGCATTGTCTTTGAGAATCGCGGCCAGCCGGTCGTTTCTGGCGATGTGCTTGTGAACCCGATCTTTGATCCAAACAAGACCTACAAGTTTGTTGCCTTTGGCAACTTCGATGCCGATGGCGATTCAATTGCAACCGCTCTTGAGCGCAAACAATTGTCCTCGCTTATTGAAGAATGGGGCGGAGCAGTCGCCGACGAACTCGTGGGCGATGTCGACTTCCTGGTCTTGGGCGCACGCCCGCAGCTTGGCCCCAAGCCTGGCACCGATGCACCAATTGAATTTGTGCAGGCATACGTTCAACGCGAACGCGAAATTCAGAAGTATGACCAGATGCTCAAGCAGGCTACTGCAACCGGCATCCCGGTATTGAACGAGAATCGCCTGAATACGCTGCTGGGCCGCTAAGGTCTGGTTCGATTCGTATTTTCAAAGGGCGAAGAGGAGACTCTTCGCCCTTTTCATTTGATTACGCTTCTGGCGGTCCGATGGCAAAGAAGAAGAAATTCAAATTCCCACGCGTCTTTGACGCACCGATGACATTGGCGGTGCGGAGTGCCATGTCGCTGCCGCTTATCGCGGGCGTTGATTCGGCAGTGCGGGCAAGCGGGAAGCTCGGGCGCGCGTTTGCGACCAGCTTTATTAACAAAGCTCGCATTGGCCGCGCACATCAACACCTCGCTGAGGCCTTTCCAGAGCTGGACTCGGTGGCGCGAAACGAGCTGGCGATCAACAGCTACGAGCATCTTTTTCAACTTGGTGCAGAGTTGTGTTTCGCGCCGCGGCTGTTGACTGAAGACGGCTGGCCCAAACACATTCTGCTCGGTGACCCCGGTGGTGCCGTGCGGCCGCTTCTGGCGAGCAAGCCCACGGTGCTTATTACTGGACACGTTGGAAACTGGGAACTGGTGGGATACACCATGGCGCTCTTGGGGTTCCCGATCAACGCGGTGTATCGCCCATTGGACAACAAGTCGCTGGATGCGTGGCTGCGAGAAACGCGGGCGCGGCGAGGTTTGTCATTGGTCTCCAAATTCGGCGCGCTCCGTGAACTGCCGCGAGGATTGGAAAAAGGTATCGCCGCGGGAATGGTGGCCGATCAAAATGGCGGCGACCGCGGCGTATTTGTTCCGTTTTTCGGACGACTCTGTTCGACGTATAAGTCGATCGGGCTGCTGGCAATGGCACACAATTCTCCAGTCGTGTGCGGCTATGCCCGCCGCCTTGCGCCGGGCGAAGCAGTGCCGACCAGCGGCCAGGTTCACAACCCCGACTTTGGCGGCAGAAACAGCCTTCGATATGTGATGGAGATTGTCGATGTGTTTGGACCAGAAGACTGGTCAAAATACCCAGATCCGCTTTTCTATCTGTCCGCGAGATTCCGCCG
>SXOY01000293.1 GCA_005776545.1 Planctomycetia bacterium
CGCGAAACACAACTCGAACTTTTTGCACCTCCGGCGGCGGAAAAGAAAGCGTCAAAGGCCGATGCGGTCGCAGATGCGATCGTCGAGAGGTTTGGCAAGGGAGCCATTTTGAGAGCTGGAAGCCTAGAATCACCTGATGTGATATTATCACGACACAAACATAATCCTAAAAATAAACGAGATCGTAAGCTGTGATTTGACATAGCACACAAATGGTGCTTTGGTCTGCCAGTTGCCATTCGTCGTTGCGCCACAATGGTGCGGCATATGTTTGGTGAACAAAGTTGCGCTGACTGGGCATCAAACACCTGATTCGGCGCAATGAGTCTGTGCCGCCATTGTCCCTCGATCCCGATAGAAGACCGGGGGGCGAATCGGCTCCCTTCTTGATTGTTCCAGTTTTTACTGTATAGGTAGTATGGCCAAACGACCCACCAAAAAGCCCGCGGCGGTTCCGGATGCACCCTTTGAAGAGGGAAGCGTTCTCGTTGCGCCGCCCGAGCCAGCGGCAAAGAAACCCGCCAAAGGGGGAGCAAAGAAAGGCCGCGGCGGAAGGACTTTCCCAATCCGCGGCACAGGATTCACGGCAGGCTCCGCGAAGAACCGTCACCTGGTGATCGTGGAATCACCAGCCAAGGCCAAGACAATCAATAAGTATCTGGGGTCAGACTATCTGGTGCTGGCATCGATCGGACACATTCGCGATCTGCCAAGCAGAAACCCCAAGGGCGTGAAGGCTCCGGTGCCCGGCGTGGACCTTGAGCACGATTTCAAGCCGACGTATGAGTCGCTGCCAGACAAAGAAAAAGTTGTTGATGAACTGAAGCGTGCGGCGAAGGAAACGCTGACGAGTGGGAAAGAGGTCTGGTTCGCAACCGACTTGGACCGCGAAGGAGAAGCGATTGCGTGGCACCTTGCGCAGATCGTGGGGATCAAGAGCAAAGATGCCAAGCGTGTGATCTTTCCGGCGATTACCAAGGCCGAAATTGAAAAGGCCTTTAAGCACCCGCACGCGATCGATGAAGATCGTGTAAACGCGCAGCAAGCGCGACGGATTGTCGATCGCATCGTGGGTTATCAGGTGTCACCACTGCTGTGGAAGAAAGTTGCGAGAGGATTGTCGGCTGGCCGCGTGCAGTCGGTTGCGACGCGACTGATCGTCGAACGCGAACGCGAGATTCGCGCTTTCATCCCCGATGAATACTGGGCGATGAATGCCTGCTTCACGCTGAGCCTGAAAGACGCACCCAAGCTCGCGAGCGAATTTGCGGAGTATGTCGCCAAAAGAAATGAGCGCGGTGAAGCCCCAAGCCAGAAACTGCAGAACGGCTGGCTGGGCGATCATGGATCGTTCAAGGCCGAATTGGTCGAAGTTGGCGGCGACAAATTCTCCATCGGAACCGTTGGAAAAATCGAGGATTTGACCGGCCAGATGGTCGCAATCCTCAAACTCGCGGGCGTAAAAAGCCCGGTCGCATCGGTGAAAGAAGATACCGATGGCAAAGGTCCGGCCAAGTTTGTGCGGACAATCGAAGGTTCAGTTGATCCAACCACGCCATACGCGATTGAGGCGATTGAGACCAGGCGGACAACAACGCGGCCCGCGCCGCCGTTTATTACATCAACGCTGCAGCAGACCGCATCCAACGTGCTGGGCTTTGCCGCTCGACGCACCATGAACACTGCGCAGGGCTTGTACCAGGGCGTGGAGATTCCCGGCGAAGGCCCGGTTGGTCTGATTACCTACATGCGTACCGACTCGACACATTTGTCGGGCGATGCGATCAATATGGCTCGCGGGTTCATCCGCGACAAGTATGGCGAAAAGTACCTGCCGGAAAAACCAAACTTCTATTCCAGCAGCAACAAAGATGCACAGGAAGCACACGAAGCAATTCGGCCGGCGAGCATGGACTATCCGCCATCTCGTGTGGTGAATGCGCTCAACAGCGATCAGCTGCGCTTGTACCGCCTGATCTGGGATCGATTCGTCGCATGCCAGATGAAGAGCGCCGAGTGGGATGCCACCGCGATCGTGATCAAGGGCGGCACAGATGCGAAGAAGCCGCTGACCTTCCGCGCCACCGGTCGCGTGCTTGCCTTTGACGGCTTCTACAAAGTCATCGGTGTGCCCACAGCCAGCGATGAGCAGGTGCTTCCAACCGTAAAAGAGAAGCAGCCAGTCGCGCCATTTGCAGTGCAGCCCGCACAGAAATTCACTTCTCCGCCGCCGCGGTTTACGGAAGCAAGCCTGATCAAAATGCTCGAGTCTGAGGGCATTGGCCGTCCTTCGACATACGCCGACATCATTGCGAAGATCCAGGATCAAAAATATGTCGAGGTGATGGAACGACGCTTTTACGCCTCAAGCCTGGGCGAAGTAGTCACTGACAAATTGACTGAGGCATTCCCCGAGATCATGAGCGTGGGATACACGCGCTCGATGGAATTGCAACTCGACAAAATCGAAGAGGACCATATCGACTGGGTGCAGATGCTGCACACCTTCTATGGACCTTTCAAGTCTGCTCTAGAAATCGCCGGCGACACGCTCAGCCACGCCAAAGCCGAAACGACCCCTGCTCCCAAGGAATATCGCTGCGGCACGTGCCAGAGCGACATGGTCTTCCGCTTCGGCAAGAACGGTCGATTCCTCTCATGCTCGAAATACCCAGAATGCAAGTTCGCTCAACCCTGTGATCGCGATGGCAAGCCAATGGCCGCCGCGGAAACA